>CALDMA010000252.1 GCA_937915075.1 uncultured Oscillospiraceae bacterium | reverse complement strand
AACAGCCTTGATCTGTGCTTTCAACTTCGCTATAGCCACCTTTTTCGTCATCTGGCTCACGCCGCCGTCCCTGCGGCGGTGTACCTCAAATTGTCCGTAAGTGACCTTATTTTCCATTTTGGTACGTGTCACGCAACATCCTTTGCAAAAAAAATCTCCACCGGATTTTCGATACCGAGAATGTCTATCATCTGCTCCATTTCATCGCTATCGAACACGCCACGCTTCATTTTATCGTAAAACCCTTTCGGTGACATGCCCAGGAGTTTGGCTACTTTGCTCTGGGACAATCCGTTTTCCGCAATAATTCCACGAAGCTTTTTAGTGTTAATCATGTCTATCCCTCCTTCCTGTTACGCCTCACGTTACAAAGAAAATAACACACATCGGCGCACTTGTCAAGTACCAATTTTAAGTTGCTAAATAAATAATGGTTGCATTCCGTAACAAATATGTTATAATGGCTGGTATCAATAACACAGAAAGAAGGTACCAAACATTGACCAAAGGAGATCGTATCAAGTTTTTCCGTAAGCAAAAGGGACTGACCTTGGAAGAATTGGCGACTTGTGTAAAACTCACGCGCCAGACTCTTAGCCGTTATGAAAATGGGGTTATCGCAAACATACCGTCCGATCAGCTCGCCGCCATTGCTGATGTTTTAGATGCAAGTCCAGCCACTTTATTGGGGTGGCACCCCACATGGGAACCGGATCAATACGAGGATTTCAATTCCGCAAAGACTACATCCGAAAAGCTGAGATTGCTTAGAATGTGGGGAATCCCAAAGGATCTATCCGCCTATGAAGCGGAACTTTACAAAAATGCAGATATTATAATTGCATCCCCTTCCGCCGGTACAGGCCAAGTATACTCGAAGGCGGAGGCCCACTTAGTGGACATCTACCGCAGTGTCACAGAGCAGGGGCAGCAGGAGATGATGGCCCATGCGGAGTACATCGGGGAACGGTACAAGAAAAACCCCTCCACGTCCGCCGGGAAGGTCGTGTGATCTTTCTGGACTTTTCCCTAAAATAAGCGAAAAATTTTCGGCATTTCTAACAAATTTGTTTGCAAGAGGTTGACATTTTGGGCTTGTGACCATAATATATGAGGTACAACAAAGAACGTTCGCCGTTCCGCCTGTTGTACTATCAAGCCCTTGGAACAGGTCCCCCACAATAAGGGGTGTGCCCGTTCTAAGGGCTTTAGATTTTTAAGGGAGAATGTATCATGTCAAAAACAGCTATTCTTGTTGATGGCGGTTTCTACCGCAAGCGGGCTAAATTTCTTTGGGGCGAGCATACCGCAAAAGAGTCTGCCGATGCACTCGTTACATACTGTATGCGGCATCTTAAAGAGCGTACACAGACCCATGAGCTGTACCGTCTGTTCTACTATGACTGCCCGCCTATCGACAAGCAGATGTACCACCCTCTCACCGGCACGACCATAAACATGAAGTGCTCAAAGGAGAGTCTGTGGATGTCTGAGTTCTTGTCAGAGCTGAAGAAAAAACGGAAAGTTGCGCTGCGGCTCGGGGCTTTGGATGTTGGTAACGCTGTGTATACCTTGCAGTACGACGCTGTCAAGAAAATTTGTTCCGGAACCTTGACAAGCGACACTTTAGAGATGTGCCACTTTGAACCCACCATCAAGCAAAAAGGCGTAGACATGAAACTCGGCATCGACATTGCTTCTCTTGCTTACAAGAAACAGGTCGAGCAAATTGTATTGATCGCCGGCGACAGCGACTTTGTCCCTGCCGCCAAGCTCGCCCGCCGCGAAGGACTTGATGTTGTCTTAGATCCGATGGAAATGACGATCAGCCCGGAACAAGCATTGCTGGAGCATATTGACGGACTTCGAAGCTGCGGTAGCCCCTACCCTGCAAAATCGAAAAATATCTGACTTATTTCATCGGCCACGAGCCGGGAGGTGACGAGCATGGCTGACCTGAAGATCGCCGCAGCCTATATCCGCGTTTCCACCGATGATCAGGTGGAGCTCTCCCCCGCCTCTCAGCTGGTGGAGATCCGCAAATGGGGCGCTGCCAACGGATGCCTCGTCCCCGATGAGTTCGTCTTTGTGGACGAGGCCAAGTCCGGCCGCAAGGTCACCGGGCGCGACGAGTTCCGCCGGCTCATCGCCACTGCCAAGACCAAGCCCAAACCCTTCGACGCCATCCTCCTGTGGAAGTTCTCCCGCTTCGCCCGCAACCGGGACGACGCGGTGTACTATAAGTCCATCCTCCGCAAGCAGCTGAAGATCGAGGTCATCTCCATCAAGGAGCCCATCGAGGACGGCAAAATGGGCGTCATCATGGAGTCCATGATCGAGGCCATGGACGAGTATTACTCCATCAATCTGGCCGAGGACGTCAAGCGCGGCATGGAAGAAAAGCACCGCCGCGGCGAGCTGCAGGCCACGCCGTCCTTCGGGTACACCGTTCTTGACAATGTGCTGGTCCCGGTGCCGGAGGAGGCCGTATATGTACGGGAGATATTTTCCCGCTTCATTTCCGGCCAGGGGCTTTACTCCATCGCAAGGTGGCTCAACGCCATGGGTGTCAAGACGCACCGCGGCAGCGCCTTCGCAAATCGAACTGTTGAATACATCCTCCGCAATCCGGTGTACATAGGCAAGCTGCGGTGGAACCCCACCGGGCGCAGCCGCCAGGACTTCACGAACCCGAATATTATCGTGACCGACGGCAAGCACGAGCCCCTTGTCTCCGAGGAAGTCTTCCAGCGGGCGCAGACGCGCATCGCGCAGCTGAAGGCCGCCACGCCCTACAAGGCCCGCCCCCTCGGCAGCAATAAGGACTGGATCAGCGGCCTGGTCCGCTGCGCTTCCTGCGGCGCCACCCTGATCTTTGCCAAGCCTCATTACTGGAAGTGCAACAACTATGTGGGCGGCCGCTGCCGCACCTCCCAGCACATTTCCTCCGACGCTCTGAAAAAGGCCATCCTTGACCGGCTCCACATGGACGCTGCGGCATCCGCCCCTCTGAGCTACGAGGTGCTGCGCGTCAACGGGCGGGACGGCGACACCTCCGCCGCCCTTCGGACGCAGCGTGCGTCGTTGGAGCGCCGTCTTGAACGCCTCCGCGAGGCCTTTCTTGCCGGTGTCGATACCGTGGAGGAGTACCGGCAGCTGAAGGAAGACGCGCAGGCGCAGATCCAGCGCATCGACCAGGAACTTTCCGTGGCCGCCGCAGAGAACCGCCGGGCAGGCGATATCTCTATCATGCGCTCCGCCATCAGTGACGCTCTGGCAGTCATCGAGGACGAGGGCGCCTCGCTGGAGCAACGCTGCAACGCCGCCCGATCCGTTATCGACCGCATCACATGGGACAAGGCGCAGAACCTCCTGACCATCCACTACCGGCTCATGCTGGAATAATTTTTGCCCCTAATCGTAGTCTATTGATGTCCGGTGGCCCTGACACCAACAAACTATGAAATAGGCGCGTTTTTCTAAGTTGAAATTTCATAAAAGGGGTTTACAAATGCATTTTTGCGTAATATACTATGACTACCGAGAGCGAAAGCTCCCGGTCAGATAGAATTGACGTCCGTCAATCACCATCTGCCCTAAAGAGGCGAGCCCCTGCCTGCCTGCAAAAGTGGGGAACGAAAAAAGCGGTGAGCTCTCACCGAAAGCAGAGAACGAAAAAAGCGGCGAGCCCCTGCCGTAAGTGGGGAACCAAAAAATGCGGGATGGCTCAGCTATCCCGCATTTCTTTGAACGGAGGATAACGGATGGGCTATTTGAGATTTTACCATATCAAAGAAGAATACATCGCATATCTCCACAGAGTTGACCGGCGTGTTCAGTTCAACAAGGGCGAGCGCCGCCCATATGTCGGTGTTGTGCTGAAAGTTAACGGTCACAATTACTATGTGCCCTTGGAGTCTCCTAAGCCGAACCACGCCAATATCAAATCAAATGGTCCGATACTGAAGCTGGATGAAGGCCGCCTCGGTATTATGGGCTTCAACAATATGGTGCCGGTTAAATCTGGACAGCTCATTGATTTTGACATAGCGGCAGTGACAGACAAGACATACCAAACGCTGTTGCTCAAGCAGCTGCATTACTGCGCCAAGAACAAGGATATTATCGAGCGTAGAGCAATCAATACATACACCAAGCAGATCGGCGGAAACAACCCTTTTTATGAAAGGGTTTGCTGCGACTTTCGGAGCTTGGAAGCGGCTTGTAGGAGGTATAATCCCAACTGGAAACCCAAAATAAAATAGCCAAAGGGCGCGAGGTGATCCTCGCGCCCTTCTTTACTTCAGCACCGGCATTTTCACCGTGCCGCCGCCCAGCACCGGCATCTGTACACCGGAGTTCCCCCGGCTCCCCAGCACCGGCATAGTCACGCCCGCGGATCTGCCGGAGCGCCACGGGGCTTCATAGATCTTGCTCTCGGCCCACCCCTCCGAATAGTAGAGCGCGTCTTTCTCAGCGTTTGACAACGGCAGCTTGTCGATAGCTGCCAATTTTTCAGCTTTCTTTGTAAGCCCCGACGTGGTGGTCTTGTACTGGTAGTACTTCTCTGCCGAAATGCCGTCGTAGGCCTCAAGGTCGCTCTGCTCCTTCAGCGCCTCCTCACTGGCGATGAGGTTGGTATAGATAGACGCTTTCTGTGCGCGCGTCAGCCCGCTGCGCTGCAGCACTGCCAGCTTCTCCGCGTCGCTGCTGCACGACTTGAGCCTCACCAGCACACTTGTGATCTCGCCCATGTCGGCCATCGGCTCTGCGTCGCCTATGGCGTCCATGGCCGCCTTCTCCTTGTCGGTGGCCAACAGGCCGTAATAGGCCGCCGCCTTCCCCTCTCCGCTGATGTTGGAGGACATCAATGCCTCGCGCTGCAACTCGGCCTTGCTCTCGTCATCGGTCTTTTCGATGCCGCGCAGGTCCTGGATGAGGTCATAGCTCTCCTTGGCAGCCACGCCGGCGCTCTGCATACTTCCGAAGGTCTCCGTCTGCTTCGCGGAGAAGTCGCTGCTCCTCTCCGCATAGTAGTCCTGCGCCTCGTCCAGCGAGCTGCGGCCGAAGACAGCCCCCTTAAAGTAGTTCCACGGTGTCTGATCCACCTGGTAGCGCAGCTTTCCGTTGCTGTACCTGCCGCCGCGCAGCACGTCCATGGTGCCCTGTATCGTCTTGCGGAGCTGGTTGCCGCCGTACAGGAACTCGCCGCCCGCCGTGGCGGCCTTGTCCAGCGTGTCAACAGATGTAAGTCCTTTATCCTTTACAGACTTTGCAAGGTCTGCGATCTTGGACAGGTCTGCCACCGCCAGCGTCTGATCTCCCACGCCGGCCAGCGCTGCGGCCCGGCTAACCACCGGCACATCGTTGGCTACGTTGCCGAACAGGCTTTCAAGCGCGGCCCACCAGTCGGCGTCATCGTCGTCCTCCGGCTCCGGCGTGCCGAACAGCCGTTCATCAAACACGGCCTGCAGCACGCTGTCCAGCAGCGATGCCACCGTCTGGCTCTTGGTCAGCCCCCATGCCTTACCCAGCGCCTCCATGGTATTGCCCAGCAGGTCGAATGGCACCGGCGAGCCGCCGGACAGCTCGCCCACGGCGAGGTTGGCCAGAAACGCATACAGGACGTACTTCGCTGCTCTGCCGCCCATGACGCGGGCGGCGTAGGTCTTGCCCTTCTCCCCTGCCATTTTCCGGAACTCGTTAGGCAGGTCTCGGCTGACGTGCTCCCAGCTGTTCAGCGTTTCGAGCTGGAACCGCGTCGCGATCTGCCAGAAGGGGTTTTTCGTGTCGAACAGCACCGGTTTTTCGCCCCGCGCTCTGGAGCCCATCACGCGGCGGCCGTAGTCGTCTGCCAGCTTGATGGCCTCCGCGTGGCTCTTGCCCGCCGCGACCTCCTTGAGGTATTTGCTGCGTACCGCCGTATAGGCCGTGAAGCTGTCCACGGCCTCCGTCATGGAAAATCCGGCCTGCTTGAACTTCTCCCAGCCGGTTTCCGCACCCAGCAGCCACTCCACGCCCTTCTTGCCCTTCAGGAAGTTGCTCTCCTTCACGAAGCTGCTCCTGTCCTTCTTGAAGAAGTCGCGCATCGCCGCCGCTGTGTACCTCTCGCCGTTTTCCACAGCCACCATCGGGAGCTGTGAGGTCTGATTGATGGCCGACGAAACGTTGAACGCCAGCTTGGCCCCGCCGTATTTCCCGGACAGCGTATTGATCCAGTTCAGCGAGCCGCGCCCGGTAGCAGCCTCCGCGCCGCGGTCTACATAGTTCTGCTTGCCCGCCAGCCGGTTGGCGTAGTTGTCCAGGTACTTCGCCATCTCGCTGTAGCGCGTCACGTTGCCGATTTGATCGTACAGCTTGTCGATGTAGTCGTTCAGCAATACGCGGGCATCGCCCTCGTCCAGCGTCGTGTTCTTCCCCACAATGCCGTTCATCCGCAGGAACTCCTCGATCTCTGTGTCCGAGAAATTCCGCGCATTTTCGGCCTGTGTGATCATTTCGTTGGCTTCCTCGCTGCTGTACGTCTTTCGGATGTACTTTTCCGCCGCGCGGATACGCATGATGTCGTCCGTGTGATAGAATATGTTTCCCAGGTAGTAGACGTAGTTTTCAAAGCCCTTGGCGATGTCATACTCCGTCTTGTCCCCCCGGCGCTCCTGGAAGAAGGGATTGTATTGCTTGTACGGCTTCAGGTCCGCCGTCTGGCCGGAGATGGACGTAGGCAGCTCCATGGCCGCATCGTCCAGTCCCAGCATTTTCAGCGCCTTGGAGAACGCCGTCCTCTCGCTTTCCGGCTGAAGGTGCGGCGCATACCCCTCGATAAAGCCAATAGGCTGGTATCCATGGGCCACAAGGAACGTATTGATGCCCTCATACAGCTCCTTGTAGATGTCGCTGTATGCCTTCACGGCGGCCTGCACCGCCGTCGCGTCGGCCTCCGTGCTGGCGGCCAGCTCCTCCGCGGCGGTCAGATAGGTCTTGTAGTTCAGCAGATCTGCGTACTCCTGCGAGGACTTGTCGATACCGAACTCCCTGGCGGAGTCCTCCACGCCAGCGCCGTTCCGCACGTTTTCCACCGCCGGAGCGTACTGCCCGGAGAACTTCGCCACCCGGTCCTGCGAGGCGCTGTACTCCACCAGCTTTTGTACCAGCTCGCGCTCCTTGCGGTTCAGCGCCCGTTTCTTGCCGGTGCTGTCCGTGAAGGTCCGCACCCTGTCCAGCATGGAATTCACCCATGTGATCTGCCGGCCGTTGTTCTCCGTCACCGGATAGAAAAGCTCGTCGTATACCTTCCGGCCATGCGCCGCGCCCCATTCCGTTTCGCATACGCGAGCCGGCGTCTGCAAATTCCGGCGCAGTGTGCTGAACTTCTTGGCGATCTTCCCGCTGCGCTTCCCGGTGTCCGTCATGCCGCCCTCGTCATAGGTGACATCCATGCCCAGCAGCGGCTCCATCTTGGCCGTTTCCCGTTCCAGGATGGTGTTGCGCCGCCTGCTCAGCAGTCCCGCCGCCGGATCATTGTCCATCGTGCGGTAGAAGTCGGTCAGCGTGGCCAGCCGTTCCATGTCCATCGTGGGCGGTACGTCCTGCCATGTGATCTTGTCGCCGGCGAGCTGGCGGGCAAAGGTGCGCTCCTTTTCCGTAAACGCCATCTTGCTGATCTGCTTCTGCATCTGCTTCCGGGCGGAATTGTTGTTCCGCGCCTCCCGCGCCAGTGTTTCCGCCCCAGCATAGTCCGCCTCGGAGCCGAAGGGATCCACGCCCAGCCGCCGGAGCGTTTCCGGCATCTCGTAGCCCTTGGCTTCACGCTGCTGCTGTTTGGCGCGGGCCTCCGCCGCCATGGCGTCGAACTCCGCGTCCATCTGCTCCACCGTCTGCTGTGCGGACTGCGCGGCGTCTGCCCCCACAGTACCGGTCTCCGCGTCCAGCGTCGGCATACGCAGCGGCGTGTACTCCGTACCTCCCTGCGTATTGACATCCACTGTGCCCTGTGGTACAGTGGTATCGGAAGAAAGACTTAGCGGCAGTTCGCTTCGGGCGTTGATCACAGGGGCGGCGCTCTCTGCGCCGGGCATTGTGTCCTGCGACTTGCGAGTCTTTCTTTTTCTTATGTACATCGTATCTGCCTGCAGCAGCTTCTTGCCGTCCGACACACCTTGGATGGTGATATAGGTGTCCCCTATCTGCTTTTCAAATACAATGGCTCTGCGCCCTTTCCCGTCGCTGCCGGTGGACAGATATACATTGTCCGGTGCAGCAATCACCTTCGGGATCTGGGCGATCGCTTCTTCCGTAACTGCCGTCTGTCCCTGTGCCGCCTCTGCGGCACTGTCACCGTGACCTTTCAGGATGTGGCGCACATCGTTCCCGTTCATCATCACGCCATAGCCAGACACGTCTACACCGGTCTCGTTCAGTATCCTGCTGGCGACACTATTCGGAACAACACCCATATAGGCCCTGTCCACGCTCTGCTTGTTGGACAGGGCATTTTTTACGAATGCCAGCGCCTCTTGGTATGTGGACACGATCTTGTTTTTTACACCGGACGATAGGTTGATGCGCTCCTGCGGCGTGTAAGCGGAGAGGCCGTTCTCGTTGTTGAGGCGTACAGCCCCCGCCGTATTCGGCTCTGTAAGCCTCTCTGCGGCGTTCTGCGCTTCGGCGTCAAAGTTTACGCCCGATGCCGCCTGCGCGCCCTGCGCCCCCGGTTCCGTCGCAAACTGCGGCATTTCCGCCGCTACTGTCTCCTGCGTCGTGCGCTCCAGCGTTGGCATCTGCACCGTCCGCCCTCTCCGCAGTTGTCCGCTGCCGCCGATAAGGCCCATAGCGCCGCCCAGCAGGAAGTCATAGGCCATCTGCGCCGCGTCGTCCGTTGTGAAAATAGCCCCGGTGCCGTCGTCCAGCCCCAGCGCCCGGTCCGCCAGCGGGTTCAGCACGTCGGAAACGACCTCTTCAAGGCCTTCACCGCCGGAGTTGATGAGCCACACGGCGGCCCGCTGGCCCGCTTCCGTCTTGGTCAGCTTGTCGGCCACCTTTTCCACAAGCTCGTCCGCCGTGCCGGCGCCGTAGGCCTTGGCAAGGCCGCCGAACAGCTTTTCCGTCAGCACCTCGATGGTGGCGCCCTTCAGGCCGGACAGCGCCTGCTGCCCGGCTGTCTTGCCCTCCCGCCGGGCCTCGGCGGAGGCGTCGCCGTACACGCGGCTGGCCATGGATACCATGCCCGCACCCGGCGCGATGGCGTTCGCCGCCGTGTCGGCCAGGACCTGCGTTCCGGTGTAGCCCAGGTCCACCAGGAACTGCCCCACCTTGCCGCTGCCCTCCTTGGCGGCGGCCACGTCCTTGTCGGCGCTGGCCTTCAGCCGGTCCGAAGCGGCGAAGGCATCGTTGGCGGTCTCCATCGTCCGGGCCTTTTGGTTCGTTGTGGCCTCCTTGTAGATGTTCTCCATCTGGGCGATCTTGCCGTCGGTGTACTGTGTGTTGAGTATCTTATAGAACTTGCTCTTTTGGTCCACCGTCAGCTTCTTGCCGGTGCGGGGGTTGACGCCGGTTTTCAGCGCCTGCTCATAGAAGGCCTTGTTGTCCTTCATCTGCTGGACCTTCTTGTCGTACTCCCCCTTCTGCATGGTCTCCTGCAGGTTGCCCATGCCCTCCACGGCGCTGCCGCCGATGTTGGCGTAGGAGGAGCCGATGCCCTTCACCGCGCCGCGTGCGGTCTTGTACGCCTTCTCCAGCAGCTCTCCGCCGCCGGAGTAGTCGCCCGCGCCGAATGCGCGGATGTTCGCCGCCCGGTCTGTCGCCGACTGCTGCGCCGGCTTCACGGTCTTGGTCTGTGTCTGCTTCGTGGGCTGCGCGGCCTTCACCTTCGGTGCTGTGGTCCCCCCGCTGTTTTGTGTGCCGGAGCCGTTCACCACGGACTGCACGATGCCCACGCCCTTGGACGTGGTTTTCCCCAGCACGGGCATCTGTATTCCCGATGTCTTGGCCGGAGTCTCCAGCTTCGGCATCCGCAGCGCAGGAAGCGCAGAGGGCAGGGACGCACTGCGCGCCCCTGCCTTGTTCTGCTTGGTCACTTCTTCGATGATGGTCATAGCCTTAGACTTCTTAGCCATGATAGAGCCCTCCTGTCAGCTTGTCCAGCCATTCTGCCTCATGGTCGCCGCGAGGTCGCTCTGCTGTGCCGCGCTCAGCTGCCCCCACGCCTGCTGGATAAGGCGGTTGGCCACGCCGGTCATACCGCGGGAGGCGTACAGCATGATGTTGTTCTTCACGGCGTTGTAATTGCTGAGGCCGGTACCGGTCCCTGCGGCGCTGCCCTGCTCCTGCGCGGCCGCGCCTCCGCCGTAGGACTGATAGCTTGCGGTGCCGCCGGACGACTGCTGCCGGGCGGCCATGCGCTCCTGCAGATAGCTCCGGTACTCGCTCTGTACCTGGCTGAGGTAGTTCGCCATCTGCTCCGCGATCTGCGCGTCGCCGGACAGCCGTGCCGCCGTGATGGCCTGCTGCAGCTGCGCCATTGTGTCGTTGTACTGCACCTCAAGATCGGTCAGGTCGTTCTGATAGTCGGCCTCCGCCGCGATCCGCTGGCTGTCCGCCATGCCGCCGTACACGCCGCTGGCCGCCAGCTCCTGGTCCATGTTCCGCCGGGACAGCATTTTGTTGATGTACGCCCGGCGCGCCGCATCCTCATAGCTGGTGCCCGCCTGCTCGATCTGGCGGTTGTAGTCGTTCACCGCCTGCTCCACCTGCGCGTTGACGGCATCGCGGAGCCGCTGCTCATAGTCGCTGCCGCCCATGCTTTCGAGGAAATTCTCCCAGGACATATCGCCGTTCAGCTCATCCTGCGCCAGCGCCTCCCGGTAGGCGTTCCACGCCTCGGCGGCGTTCATGCCGCCCGCCGCTGCCGTGGAGTTCGCGCCCCACAGGCCGTCCGCGGTGGTGCCGTAGTATTCCTGCATCTGCCGCACCTGGTCGGCGGTCAGGCCGCCGTTGTTGTAGCCGCCGCCGGAGTAGCTGCCGCCACTGCCGGAGCTTCCGCCGGAGTAGCCGCCCTGTGCCACGTTCTTGGCGGCGTCGCGCACCGCACCGGCCACCGCCGAAGCGACGCTCCCCGCGCCGGAAAGTTTTCCGCTGCTGCTCCCACTGCCGCTGCTCTTGGTGGTGCCGCCGGAGGAGCTCGTATCCTTCGCTACGCCGGTAAGGCGTCCCACCTGTACGGTCTTGTAGCCCGGAGGCGCAGAGACTGCCCCCTTGCCCCCACCGGAGGAGCCGCCCTTGATCCCGGTGCCCCCACTGCCGGAGACAGCGCCGGCCAGCACGCCGTTGATGATGCTTCCCGCCTTGGTGCCGCCCAGGTTGTTCCCGGTGCCGGTGGTCTTGTTGTTGTTCTTGTTCTTATTGGTGGTCTGGATGATGTTGCCGTTGTACCTTGCCATCGCTCTTACCTCCTCACTTCACACGTTCCCACGTTCCGCTGTCGCCGTCCACGCCGTACAGGATGATGTTCCCCATCGTCACCGGCTCCACCGGCTTCGCCTCCTCCACATACGGAAGACCGAAGTATTCACACAGCCCCTTTGCCGCGCTCTCCGCGATCTCCTTCATGTGGGTGTGGAACCAGGTGATGTCCTCCAGGTTGTCGTGGAAGGCGTGCTCCTCATAGAACGCCACGGCGTTGGTCTTTTTCAGCTCGTACAGGTCGCTCCGCGCCACCAGCTTCACCGTGCGCGGGTAAACCTCTTTCCGGTACCTCACCATGATCTCGCCCAGCTTCTTGCCGTTGGCGGAGTAGGTGTAGTACATGGGGTGGCACCCCTGCGCCTTGCCGTTGGCGCTGGCGTTGGTGTGGCTGACGTAGTGCACGTCAGCCCCCCACGCATTGCTCTCCGCCACGTTCTGCTGCATGATGGCGGTGCCGTCCTCGTTGCTCATAGGCGTCCGCCGGTAGCCCCGCTTTGTTTCGATGCCGCAGCGGTTCAGAACAGGCTCCAGAATGTCGATGTACTCGTTGTTTTCCAGGGCCTCATAGCACTGCTGCCCGTCCGGGCGGGGATAGCAGCACTCGTTCTGCCGGTGCATCGCCGGGGACAGATAGACCTTCGCCATCTTACATAGCCTCCTCGTCCCCGGCGTTCTCCTCCGCCGCCACAGTCTCCGCGTGGCTCTCCGTGACGTTCTTCAGCTTTTTAATGAGCGTCACCAGGAACTTCGGCACCGGCGCGCCGATGGCCGCCACGTTCTCAAGAATAGAGATCAATTCATTGATGATCAGCCACGCGATCACGATCGCCGCGACGAGGAATTCTACATTGATGTGGATGCCCACCTGTTCCATGCCGTAGCGCAGCAGATAGTCCGCGCCCATGGCCACCAGCACGATCACCA
>CALDMA010000251.1 GCA_937915075.1 uncultured Oscillospiraceae bacterium | reverse complement strand
GCAAAGCGCGCACGCCTTACGCCGTCGAGGGCTGCCGCTATCCGGTCTATCTCGTGTCCGCGCTGCCCTCGCCGTGCCTGTTCGGCGTGCTGCGCCCCGCCGTTTACCTGAACGATGAGGCGCTGCAAAGCCCTGACGCCCTGCGCTTTGTGCTTGCGCACGAGCAGACCCACGCGCGGCACCTCGACCCGCTGTGGTCGCTGCTGCGCGGCGTGTGCCTGACCGTCTACTGGTTCGATCCGCTCGTGTGGCTCGCGGCGGTGCTCTCGCGCGAGGACTGCGAGCTGGCCTGCGACGAGGGGACGCTCCGCGCGCTCGGCGCGGACGAGCGCGCCGCCTACGGCAAAACGTTGCTCGCGCTCGTGCCCGTGTGCGATAAGCCGCAGAACCCGCTGCTCGGCGCGACGACCATGACCAGCGGCAAAAGGAGCCTCAAGGAGCGCATCACGCGCATCGCGGAGAACCGTCAGGCCAAGGCCGCGGCGGTGTTCGCCGTCGTCGCGCTCGCGGCGCTCGTGTGCGCGGTGAGCTTCACCGGCGCGCCGGATACGCCGCCCGAGGTCACGCAGGAATGGTACGACGCGGGCTTCACGACCGAGGACGCGCAGGCATGCCTCAAATTTCTCGACTGGGCGGCGGAGCTTGACGGCAGCAAGATAACAGGCTGCGGCGCATGGGACGCCGAGACCGGCGCAGCCCACTTCCTTCTGGAGGAGCCATCCGATGATACATCCGCGCAGATCGAAGCACTCGAGGGCATTCTCCGCAGTGTCCGCGCGGAGGAACTCTCTCCATTCGCAGCCCGCGACGGAGAAGTCCGTTATACGCTCACCTTCAACGATGATCATACCGGCTATTATGGCTTTTCGCTGAGCGAGAACGGACAAATTACGCTGAGCGCACCAGCAGAGTACGAAACTGAGGGAAAGCCATTTTCCTACATGAAGGCCGTCGCCGTCGTGGACAACGCGGAGCTGGCACAAGCTCTGTACCGATTGCTCCGTCCCCATCTTCTTGACGGCCTGACGGCGGCGGAGCGCGACGCCGTCGACGAGTTTCTGCGCTGGGCGCAGGAGCTGCGCGCGGAGGACATCCTTGACCTGCAATTTCAGGACGGAAGCAGCTCGCGCTACTTCGTCGACGAGGAGCTGACCGCGCTCACGGCGCAGCTCGTGCCCGCCCTCAATGCCCTCACCGAAGCGGACCTCTTCACGCAGCAGGGCTACGGCGACAGCGCGTACTACACGCTCTCCATCATCACGCAGGACGGCGAACGGCACACTCTCTTCTGCGGCTTCGACTGCGTGCGCCTCCTCTCCCCCGCCTTTGAGCCGGGGCTTTCCTCCAGCGATCCCAGCACCGTCCCGACGCTCTGGATCGACGCTCCCGCGCTGATGGCGTGCATCGGCAGCCTGGAAGCCTCGCCCGCGCCTCTGCCGGACTTTGCGGCCGTCGACCCGACGCCGCTCGCGGACATTCTGCCCGCGCGGGAGCCGTGGATGACCATTCCCCTTGCCGGGAAGGCGCAGCGCATCGAGGACCTCCGCATCCCCTCCGATGCCCTCGACTGGCTCACGCAGATGGACATGGACGGCGACGGCGTGTGTGAGATCGTCAACAGCTCTCTCAACCTCCCCGCCATCTACTATAAGCGCGGCGGTCAGATTTACGGCATCGACCTCAAAAGCGTCATCTCCGCCGCGTGGCCGGAGCTGAGCTACTGGGGCTACACGTCCTCCGCTCCCGCCAGCCGCTCGATCCTCCTCGGCGGCTTGTCTGCGGGCGACGCCCCCGGCGATGGAGTCAACTTCATGCGCTATCTCTACTTCGACGGCGAAAATCTGCTCCTCTACAAGCGCGACCGCAGCCACACCGACCACGTCGCCGACGCGACGCTTGCCGATCCGAGCGTTCCCGCCGAGGTCGTCGCGCGGGCAAAGCAGCTCGTCCGGCGGCGGTATGACACCCTCTTGAGCGACGCCGCGCAGTACGACGACTGGTACACAGACGTCTCCTTCCTCGGCACGGAGACCCGCTATGAGGGTCTGACGCTGGAGGTTTACAGCTTCAGCCAGTATTACCACGCGCAAAAGCCGGAAAATATCCCGCTCGCGGGCGGCACCGATGTGGACGAGGACGGCTGGGCCATTTTAGACGGCGACACGGTCCTGGACGGCCCCTATATCGTCTGTCTCACGGACGGCGGCACGCGGCGCATGTTAGAGGGCAGCATGAGCGGCGATTGCAGCACGGGCAGCCCCGCCTACTACGCCGATCTGACGGCGCTTCTGGCGGAAAACGGCATCCTCCGCCCCGATGATCTGGACGGTGACAAGCTGAATGAGGTCATGGAAAGCCGCGGTCTCCGTTTCCTCGACTGGCTGGGCGAATACGACGCAGCCGAGCAGGACCGCGCGCTCGAAAGGCTGCGCGCCTACCGCGCCTCGCTCACCGACAGCTACTACCTCGAGATGTTCTCCCGCTACGTCGACTATCTGTGCGGCGACCTCGACGGTCTGACTGACGCGGGCCGCGCCGCGCAGGAGCGCTTCCGCGCGAAATTCGGATGAACGGCCACACGGCAATTTTGTGCATTTTTTTCGAGAGCCGCCCTTGCAAAGGGCGGCTCTTTGCGGTAGAATAATCAAACCGCCGCCTTGGCGGCGGTCGAGTTTATCAACAAATGAGGTGTTCAGAAAGCATGAAACGCGAATCCTTCCGCTCCCGTCTGGGCTTCCTGCTGGTGAGCGCGGGCTGCGCCATCGGCATCGGCAACGTGTGGCGCTTCCCCTACATCGCCGGCAAGAACGGCGGCGGCTACTTCGTTCTCTTCTACCTGCTCTGCCTGCTCGTGATGGGCGTGCCCGTGCTGACGATGGAGCTGGCGGTCGGCCGCGCGAGCCGCAGGAGCGCCGTGCTCTCCTATAAGGCGCTGGAAAAACCGGGTCAGAAATGGCACATCCACGGCTGGTTCTGCCTGATCGGCTGCTACCTGCTGATGATGTACTACACCACCGTCTCCGGCTGGATGGTCAGCTACTTCGGCAAGTTCCTCACCGGCGCGTTCCATTCCGGCATGAGCACGGACGAGGTCGCGAGCGCCTTCGGCGCGATGCTCTCCTCCCCCGGCGAAATGG
>CALDMA010000250.1 GCA_937915075.1 uncultured Oscillospiraceae bacterium | reverse complement strand
GACTTCTCATCAGCTCCCGAAATGGCAAAGCCATTCTTCGGCCCAACACCCATCTGCCCTAAAATGGAGAAGACGGAATTGATATGCATGATGAGGTCGGCATCAAAGTGAGTATAGCTCTCGTCGATTCCGAGAAGCTTCTTCACAGATGTCAGGATGCTTTCAGTCGTATCCATAGGTACACTCCTTACTTGGGCAGGGCAATGTACTTCCTCATACAAAAGCCCTCAATCCCGTCAGAAGTGGTGACTTTGTAAAAGTCTTCCGTGGACGCATCCAAGTCAACGCAGACCTGCGTCAGCGCGTCGATAACGACCGTGACATCGGCATGGATGTCAGGCTGCTTGCGCACATTCAGACAGATACAGTCCGTAACAACGCCCGATGTAATATGCGGCTCATCTACCGCTTCTGCCTCAGTGCAGAGTTCCGGCACATCCTGACGCTTACTGCGAAGCTCCTGAATGATGTCCTGCTTGCGAGGATTATTCTGCATAGTCGATTCCTCCTTTTGTTTAATGTTTCCAGGGGCAGGTGTCATTCCTCGTCCGCTGGGGCGGTGTGGTGAGCAAAAGGTTTTTGTCACCGTAGTGAATTGCCTGATGGGTCTCATGGGTCGTCGTGATGAGATACTCTGGATCGAGCAGAATGTCAGTCCGCTCCAGAAGATCTCTCTGCCGGATCGGGTTCAGATGGTGAATGATGACCCGGCCAAATATCTCATGCCCCTCAATGCCGAGGTCACAGCCAAGATCCCTTGCGATCACCGTGTCCCGGATCTTCTTCCACTCCAGCGACCGATAAAAGACCTGGTTCATGTAACGGTCAAAGCCGAAGGTCGTTTCACCAACGATGCCGTCGAGCCGAAGATACTCAAATCGCTCTTCAAAGGTCGGAAGAAGAACAAGCTCTGAATAGCATTTAATATTCATCTTCTTCGTCCTCCTGCCCCTGATAGCTCTTCATGGCCTTGGTCGCCTTGAGGTACAGCTCCTCCATCTTTGCGGAGGACTCGATCGCTTCGGCCTTTGCCGCGGCAAGATCCCGCTGCTTCTCAAGCAATTCTTTTTCAATCTGGGCTCTCGTGGAGCCAAGCTTCAGGAAATGGGAAATAACCTGAGAGGAAGCAGTGCCATTGCGCATCTGCTCTTCGGCAACATCAATGGCTAAGGCGATCAGTTGCTTCTCTCTTGCTTCGGGAGTAAGAGCCGCACGGGATTTAGGTGCTTTCTCAGATGATCTTGCGGCCTTTGCCATCCTTGCCACCTCCTCTCGCTGTGTTTGATAGTGGTATCCACTGTGTTTTGCGTCACTTATTTAGGCTTTGAGACAGGGCTTGAAAGAACCCACAGAACTGACTGGCTGAACAAGTTGAAAGGAGAAATCCCCAAATGAAAGATGGAGGTAGAGAAAGCACTTGCATGATCCGGTCGTGGAAATTCCATGGAAAGAAGAACACATCAGGAGGTGAAATATCAGCCCTGTGGGCC
>CALDMA010000249.1 GCA_937915075.1 uncultured Oscillospiraceae bacterium | reverse complement strand
TGATTTCGAGCAGGTGTCCGCCTACGCGGGCGAGGCGATGGCATGGGCGGTCAACGCCGGCGTCCTCAAGGGCGCGGACAACCAACTGATGCCCAAGGCTCCCTGCACCCGCGCACAGATCGTCACCATGCTCTATCGGTTGCTGGTAGACTGAGCAACATATAAAAGAGAATGAGCGGAGGAGTGGAGCTGCCGGAGCGGCTTTGCTTCTCCGCTCTTTGCGCTGTGCTGAAAGCACAACTTGTTTCTTATTTCTTATACTGCCGTCCTATTGAAAAGGACGGAAAAACGCATAAAATAACAAGCATCAAAGGAAAACAAAAGGAGCGTTGAGCATGGAAACCAAGAGAAATGTCAATATATGGAAGACGCTGCAAAAGGTGCCCGCGGGCACGATGTTTGTACCGCTGATCATTGGCGCGATCATCACAACCGTCTGTCAGGGCTTCTTCCAGTTCGATCTGTGGGGCACGTTGGGCAACCCGATGAAGGATATGTTTTCCTCCTCCGGTCAGATGCTGATCATCGGCCTGATGCTGTTCTGCACCGGCACGCAGCTCAAGATGTCTGACATGAAGGACGCGCTGCACCGCGGTGTACTGCTGATCCTTGTGCGCCTGGGCGTTGCGTATGCGCTGTGCGCCCTGTTTTATGCAGCGTTCGGCTATGATGGCATCCTCGGCGTTTCGTTCCTCGCGTTTGTGTGCGCGGTAACGAGCGCGAACGCGGCGCTGTACATGGGCATCATTTCCCCGTTCGGCGATAAGGCGGACAAGGCGAGCTTCGGCATTATGCTGATCTGCTCGATGCCGCTGCTGCCGCTGCTGTTCCTCGGCTTTTACGGCGAGGCGGGCTTCGGCGAGGCGCAGGTCATGCAGATCGTCTCGCTGATCATCCCGTTCATCCTCGGCATGGTGCTCGGCAATCTGGACGAGGATATCCGCAGGGTGTTCGCTGGCGGCAACGCCATCATCCTCCCGTTTCTGGGCTTTGAGTTTGGCTCGACCATCAATCTGATCGAGGCGTTCAAGATGATCCCGCAGGGGCTGCTGCTGAGCGTTGTCTACTTCATCGTCGTCATCACGCCGTCGTACCTTTTCGAGCGCACGGTGCTGCATCGCCCGGGCTATGCCTCTGTGGCAAGCGGTTCGCTCGCCGGTGTGGCGCTGGTGATCCCGTCGATGGCGGCGGCCTCCAATACGGCATTTGAGCCGTATGTCACGTCCTCGGTCGCAGTGTTGGCATTCGTGCTGGCCGTGACCAATATCCTCTGCCCGTTCATGGTGAAGTACATCCTCACCAGGCATCCGGCGGACGAGAAGACCGGTGTGACCGGCAGGCCCGCACACGCAGCGGCGAAGTAAATGCCCTCATTCAAACACATTTCAAAATTTTTTCTGCGGCCATCGACCGCACCGATTCAATAAAGGAGCGATAATGATGAAAACTTTGATCCAGGCGTCCACCTTGAACGCATTGATGCTCGGCAATTTTGATAAGACCGTCAGCGTAAGGGACTTTCTGCGCCATGCCGATACCGGCATCGGAACCTATGCGGGACTGGACGGCGAGGCGATTTTTGAGGACGGCATCGCCTACAAGGCGACGGCGGACGGCAAGATCGTCGTCATGAAGCCGGAGGACGGCGTAGCGTTCGGCACGGTCATGGCGTTTGACGAAAACGCGCCGGAGGTGGAGCTGAAGGACATCAGCGACATCGAAGCGCTCAAGCAGGCACTTGCGCCGTATGTGAGCGGCAACCGGAATATCTTTTACATGATCAAGGCGAGCGGCGTTTTCAAGACCATGCACACGCGCAGCTGCTTTGCCAGCGAGAAGCCGTATCCAACGCTTTCCGAGGTCGCGAAGAATCAACGCGAATTCCACTTTGAAAACACCCGCGGCAATGTGATCGCCGTCTGGTGTCCGCAGTATGTCAACGGCATCAATCTGCCGGGCTGGCATTTCCACTACCTGAGCAGCGATAAGACCCAGGGCGGTCATATTCTCGGCCTGTCGGCGGAGCATCTGCATATGAAGATCAACCGGATCGAGCGCTTTGATCTGACGCTGCCGCAGAATCCCGAGTTTGCACAGCGCGACCTGTGCGAGGACCTGAGCGCCAAGACCGCCGCGGTCGAGGGCGTAAAAAAGTAAACGCGGCAGCGCGATCGCCGCATTGCGGTGAAAAGGGTCTGCCGTCTGCTGAGCAACAGGCGGCGGGCCCTTTTCTAAAATCAAATGTGTAACGGAGAGAAAAAATGAAGGACATCAATCTTGCACAGAATATCTGCATGATCTGGATCGACCGTCTAAACCGGATCGTTTCCTTTCGGGAGGCAGACGGCTTTGAGCCGCAGACCTTTTCAACGCCGGAGGAACGCCTTGCATTTGCCTTTGAAAAATGCTCGGACGGCTACCGTGTGCAGTAAGCATGGCGGTATACCGATGAGATGATGAAGCCTTTTCGAAGGGGGCAGACAAAATGAACCATCTGATCTCTTACCTCGGAACCTTTACCCCAGGCGCGAACGGCTCAGTCAGCACCTTCCAATTTGAGTATCTGACAAGCCTCGGCTTTGCCGCGCTCGTCATTTTTGCGGGGCGTGCCATTGTGCGCCGCTCCCGTATACTTCGCAAATTTGCAATTCCGGCGCCGGTGGTTTCCGGCCTGCTGTTCTCGATCGTGATCGCCGTATTCAAGGGAATGGGTGTTCTTGCCATTTCTTTCGATACAAAGGTTGTGCAGGATCTTTGCCAGAACCTGTTCTTTCTCTGCGTCGGTTTTGGCTTCAGCCTGAAGCTGCTCAAACACGCGGGCGGCAAGCTCTGCGCCAACATCGCCATAGCCGCCTGCCTGCTCATTACGCTGCAGGACATTGTGGGCGTGCTGATCGGGAATGTTATCGGACTCCACCCGCTGCTCGCGCTGCAATGCTCCTCTGCTGCGATGTCCGGCGGGGTGGGCACAGCGTCGGCGTTCGGACCGATCTTCATCGATCTCGGCGCGCCGGAATCGGCGACGACGGTCGGCGTGGCCGCCGGTACGATGGGTAACATCATGGGCTCGCTCATCGGTGGCCCGGTAGCGGCGTTCCTGATCTCACGGCACGGCTTGAAGGCGGATCCGAACGACAAGCCGGAGGCGGCTGCAAGCGGCGTGGTCCCGGCGCTAAGCAATGACCGCATGGTATCGACCTTTGCGCTCTGCCTGCTGACCGCCGCGATCGGTATGCCGATCTATGCGCTGCTCGACAGCATCCCAACGCTTGAAATGCCAAAATTCATCGGCTGCCTGTTTGCCGGCGCCATTGCCCGCAATGTGATTGAGGCGCGCGGCATGGAGTTCCATACTGCCGAGGTCGATGCCATCGAGCACATGTTCCTTGAGCTGTATCTTGCGCTCGTGCTCATGACCATCGACATTACCGCTCTTGCACCCGTTGCAGGACAGATGAGCGTGATCCTGCTGGCGCAGGCGATTTTGATGGCGCTGTTCGGTATCTTCGTTTCGTTCAATCTGTTCGGCCGCGACTACGGTGCGGCGGTGATGACCGCAGGCAACTGCGGCTGGGGCTGCGGCTCCGGACCAAATGCCGTGGCAAACGAAAAAGCCGTCATGGAGGAATACGGCTGGCACAATGTCGCATGGGTGCTCTACCCTTCGTTTGCCGTGCTGATCGACGATATTTTTAACCCAATATTTCTGTCTCTCTTCGGCGCATTTGTTGCCTGAGGGGGAGAGCCCAAAAGCGGCAGTCGTAATGGCTCCGTATCATAAATAACAAATGCGTAAAACTCCCGACATTCACGTGAATGCCGGGAGCTTTTACGTAATAGTGCCGCTTTAGCTATCGTCCTTTCGTCACGATTGCCGGCATGAGCCATGAGCGCCCTTACCGTGCAGAAATGACCGCCACCCCGGCGAGCAACAGCTCTTTGAGATGGCGGTCACTATTTTTGATGTGTGCAGATCAGGGACGATTACTGCGCAGTGCATCGTGTATCCGCTCGACCAGCGCCCGTGCCGCAAAAGACTTTGGGAGCACAAAGCTTGCGCCCGGACGCTATGCCTCCTCTATGACTTTGTGCGTCGGCAGAGATGGCACTCCCTTAGTGCGTGTCACACTCCTGTTGGAGCGGGCGAGAAATAGGCCGTTGCATAGAGCCTTTCTCAAATAACAAATCAACTGTACCACTACTGTACCAAACCGACATGGAGCTATATAGTACGGTATGGAGCTTTATGATCCTCGAAATCCAAAACACCTTGAAGTTATGCCTTTTTATGAAATTTTGTGGATTTTTAGAAGCTTATGAAATCAGGCCGATTTCTTTCAATACCTAATTTCATATATCTCTGCATCTCCTTAAAAAGTTTTGATTTATCAAGGGTTTCTGCGATCCGACGTTTTCGGTTTACGCCATTTTTACGCCATTTCCACATGGACTTTTATATCAGAAAACCCTGTTTGATTCAAATAACCGCACAGCCTGATCCAAGGATTCAGATGTGACATGGACATATCTGTCCATCGTTGTTTTTATGCTTGCATGACCCAGCAGCTTTTGAAGAACCTTCGGCTGCATACCGCTTTCAATCGCCCGCGTGGCGTAAAGCGTGCATACAGAATCATTCAATTCCTGCTTCGTCACAGAGCTTATACAAGCGGGTATATAATCCGTCCTTTCTTTGGCAGATACCCTTACCACATTCTTTGCCTCGTAAACTCTTGCCCATTTAGAGCTTCCTTTCTCAAAAAGAGAAAAAAGCCCTATGCAACAATGTGATTGTAGCACACGGGCTTTCTTTTCTCAATAGTGAAATTACCGTCAAATCATCAACTTATGGCTGATATATTGCTCGAACTCCCTGCGTTTGACCAGCTTTTTGGACCCAACATAGAGAACAAACGGGCAATTCGGACTGCGCAGCATACGCGCGCACATGGGTAAAATGTGCGCTCTTGCCCTGTTTTTCAGATGGATCTATGCTTTTGCGAGCGTCCAGCCCTGGCTCTCGGTCTGGAGCTGCACCATGCGGGCGAAGATACCGCCTTCTTGCAGCAGCTGCGCGGGCAAACCCTGCTCGGCTACCGCGCCATCCTTGAGTACTACGATCTTGTCCGCGCCGGAAACGGTGCGCATCCGGTGGGCGATGATGAGGACGGTCTTATTCTTAATAAGTCGGGAAAGGGCCTCCTGAATGGCCGTTTCGTTCTCCACGTCCAGACTGGCGGTGGCTTCATCCAGCAGAATGATCGGCGCGTCCTTCAGGAAGGCGCGGGCAATGGAGATGCGCTGCCGCTCGCCGCCGGAAAGCTCGCAGCCGTTTTCGCCGATGTTGGCATTCCAGCCGTCAGGCAGCTTTTCGGCGAACTGGTCCACATTGGCGAGCTTCGCCGCCGCGATCACTTCTTCGTCCGTGGCGTCCTTGCGACCGATGCGGATATTTTCCAGAATGCTGTTATCAAACAGCGTTACATCCTGAAACACGATGGAATAGAGGCTCATCAGCTTTTCCGGGTCGATCTTCGACACATCCATGCCGCCCACGGTGATCGTGCCCCGGTCAATGTCCCAGAACCGCGCTGCCAGACGGGAAACGGTAGTCTTGCCGCCGCCGGAGGGCCCGACTAACGCTGTGACCTGTCCCTGCTTCGCCGTAAAGGACACGTCCTTCAGCACCGTTTCGCCGCTCTGGTAGGAAAAGCCCACATGGTCGAACACAATGTCGCAGCCCTGATTGGTCAGTTCTTCGCTGCCGGTCTGCACGGGGCAATCCAGAATCTCATTCATGCGCTCAATGTTACTGTTGGTACCGATGATGGCGGCAAGGTTTTGCAGCGTCCCCTCCAGCGGGTCATACAGGCGGGACACGACCAGCAGGAACATAAAAAAGGTCAGAACATCCAGCTCGCCCTTTACCAGCAGAGCTGCCCCCGCGAGGGCAGTGGTGGCAATGCCCAGCCGCAGCACAAGTCCTGCGGAAACCACGAAGACAGCCGTTCCCAGCTCGCTTTTGATGAGCCGGCCTTCCACCGCGCGAATTTTCTTTTCCAGCCCGGCAAGATAGCGGGCTTCTGCGTTGTTGGCGCGTAGGTCCGGCATGATTTCCATGCATTCCTGAATGCCGTCCTCGCAGGTGATCTTCGCCGCCATTGCCTTGCGGGAGAGCCTTTTCTGCACGCCGGAGGCCAACGAGACAATGGCAAACGCCACAGGCAGCGGCCAGATGGCAGCCAGCGCCATACGCCAGTTGAAAAACAGCAGCGACACGGCGATGACCGTGGTGGAGAGGATCGCGCCGTATAGGGGCGCAACGAAATGGGACTGGCTCTGCTCCAGCACGGCGCAGTCGTTCATGATGGAGGAGGTCAGATCGGCAAGGTCTTTCTTCCCGAAGAAGGAGAGCGGGATCTTCCGCAGCTTTTCCGCAAGGTTCACACGGCGCACACCGGACTCCACATAGGTGACAAGATAGGTGTTGTCATACTCCAGCCGGGTGCAGACCACAATGAGCAGCGCCGCCGCGACGCAGCCGATCACATAGAACGGGAGGCGCGTTGTTGTCAGCGTGCCGTTCATGATCCCGCCCGCCAGCAGGTACAAAAGTCCTACCGGCAGCATGAAGGAGATGTTCTGCAGCGCACAGCTGAAAATGCCCTTGATGTTGTCCACTGCGCCCTTGCGGGAGAGCGCATAGCGCCTTTGTAAATATCTGATCATTGCTCAAGCCTCCTTTGCGACTTTCCACTGGACGGACTGCTGATAGTCCCGCCACATGGTTCCGAACAGGCTGCCCGTGCGTCCGGACAGCTCCGCAAAACTGCCGTCCTCCGCAAGATGGCCGTCCTTGAACACATAAATATGGTCGGCGTTCACGACGGTAGAAAGGCGGTGGGCGATCATGATGACGGTGCGTCCCTTTGCCAGCTCGTTGAAGGCCGTCTGCACCTTCGTCTCATTGTCCGGGTCGGCAAAGGCGGTGGCCTCGTCCAGAATCAGCACCGGCGCTTTTTTCAGCATGGCGCGGGCAATGGCCAGCCGCTGTGTCTCACCGCCGGAGAGGTAAATGCCCTGTGAGCCGATGACCGTATGCACGCCGTCCGGGAATTTCTCGATGATGTCCGTACACTGTGCCGCGCGGAGCGCCGCCAGAACTTCTTCGTTCGTAGCATCCGGCTTGCCCATGCGGACGTTGTCAAGAATGCTGCCCTTGATGAGATGGCTGTTCTGGAACACAAAAGAAACGGTATCCATCAGCTCATTTTTGTCGATGTCCTTTACATTGACGCCGCCGATGGAGATACTGCCGCTCTGCGGGTCAAAGAAACGGGCGATCAGCGCCGCCAGCGTGGATTTGCCGCCGCCGGAAGGTCCGACGAACGCCGCGGTCTGCCCTGCGCCGATGGAGAGGGAGACATCCTCCAAGGCATTCTTTACGCCGTCATAGCTGAAGGTAACGTGATCCAGCGTTACGGCGCTGTCCTTGGGATGCTGCGGCACTTCCGGCTGAGAAAGCGGCGGGCTTTCCAGCACGCTGTCGATGCGGGTGATGGCGTCCTGCACGATCATGCCGTTCTCGCTCATGAACATCAGCTTGGTCATTGTCACGGAGATGACCGGCGTAATGATGATGTAAAAGAGCAGATTCAGCAGCACACCGCCATCCGCTCCGCCGCGGGAGAGCAGGAAGCCTCCCGCGATCAGGAACACAAACACGCTGTTGACCGCCAGCGTATAAAAGGTCATGGGCCAGCGCAGCTGTTTCGTATAGGCAATGACCCAGCGCTCGTAATTGTCGATCGTTCCCTTGAACTTCTTGAAAGAGAATACCGTCTGTCCGAAGGTCTTGACCACGGGAATGCCCCGCACATACTCCACCGCTTCGTTGGACATATCCGCCAGCGCATTCTGGTACTGGGTCATTTTTTCCTGCAATTTCTTGCCGGTCATGCTCGTCATCACCGCAAAGGCGAGCGCCACCGGCACAAGGCTCAAAAGCCCCAGCCGCCAGTCGAAAATCAGCAGCAGCGCCAGAAGCCCCGCGATCGTTGCCATCGCCTTAGCCTTGTCCGGCAGCTGGTGGGCGAGGTAGGTTTCCGTCGCTCCGGCAGTTTCCGAAATGGTGCGGCGCAGCTTGCCGCTGCCGAACTGCTCGATGGCTCCCAGCGGCAGTGTGGCGATGTGCTTCGTCATGGCAAGGCGCAGATTCGTAGCGATGCGGAACGCCGCAAGGTGCGAGCACATCAATCCCATGATGTACACCAGCACGGCGGCAACAGCGAACACCACCGCCATCCAGCCATAGTGGGTCACATGAATCGCGTTTTCATACTGCGGCGCGGCCTCGATGACCTCTCCCAGGATGCGCCAGATGTACCAGAACGGCACCAGCGCCAGCAGCGCACCGGCAGCGGACAGCACCCACGAAAGGTAGGTCAGAATTTTGTAGCTCCCGGCATACTCCAGCAGCCGGGATAAATTGGATCGCTTTTTCAAGATGATACCTCCTTGGTTCAGACTTGATCTATGATACAGAAGGATTTGCATTGCCTTCCCATATCCGGCTTGGTTAAGGTTATCTAATTCAAGGGTTCGGAACAGCGGTTAGAGAACGCTAACTGGCGTTCAAAAAATATGGAACGCTATTGCCCCATAATTTTCAGCCATCCGGCAGAGTAAAAGCTCCTCCAGACAGGCCTGACTGACGGTGCTCATGCGCTCCGGCTGCTGCTCGATCGGCAGCCGGTCGAAGTCATCCAGCGCGTTCCGATACGCGGAGAGAAAATGCGTGTAGCATTCTTCTATAGTCCGCCGTCGCCTCCTGCCCGGAAAAGGCGGCGGTCATCCCCGTCTCCTGCCCGTAGTCGTAATAGCCGAAGGCGTGGCCGATGTCGTGAATTTCTTCTTCGGTCACGGTTTTGACGAGCATATCGTGCCCTCCCTTACAAGTTTCTTCTCTTATATCCGCAGTCGCAATACGGCCCGCCGGAGGCGAGGGTGTACTGCCGTACAAAGTCGGTCGCGCCGCCAGCCTCGCTCATCGTGTAGTCAAGGCGGCACAGCGCGGGCGTGAGGCCGTAAAGCCCCAGCTTTTGCATCAATACGCAGATGCCGCACTTTGTAAAGCGGCCTTCATATCCGCTGCCGTCGGGGTATTCGTAAAACTCCATGTTCCACGAGTAGGGATTCCGGTCGGCGGCTTTCAAGGCTGCGGTCGCCTTCATGCCGGCAATGTCCTTTTCGGTAAATTTGCTCTTTCCGCTCTTGCGGCAGAACCATTTCATCGGCTTTGTCATCATGGCCTTCGCGTAATACTCTGTCAACCGCTCCACATCCGGACGCTTCGGCATAGAGAGAATGAACGCGCCGATCATTGCGCAGTTGACGAGGTTCATCTGAAAACGGTCGTCTTTTTCAAACTCCGGCAGGTGTGCGATGATCTCTTTGTATTTCAATTTTGCTTTTTTTGCGATGCCTTTTGCCGTATCAGCATCATAGCCGAACACCGCCGTCAGCTGCTTTTGAAACGAGAGCGCAAACAACGCCCACATTCCCATGGGCATTCCTATGTATTTCATTGCACGATCTCCTTACATTCTCCGCTTTTCGCCGTTTCCCGCAGCAAAACCAGCCCCAGCGCCAGAACCAACAGGTGGCCGGCGGACTCCGTTCCATGGTCAAGCTGGTCCAGCGGCCACGGCAGCAGTGTGAACAGGTTGCCCACGATCCCGGCAAAGGCGATGGGGTTGCAAAAGGACGCCAATATCCGCTGCCCGGTTGTTCTCAGAGGGAGCATCTTTTTCCAGATCAGCACGAGCATGACGACGCTCAGCAGCACATCGCAGAGAAGATACGCCGCCAGCAGCGGCGCGGCGTTGCAGTAAAACACCTTATTGGCTGTTATGAAATGACTCTTGTCAAGGGGGAAATTGCCTGTCAA
>CALDMA010000248.1 GCA_937915075.1 uncultured Oscillospiraceae bacterium | reverse complement strand
GTACGCGCCGTCTGCGCCGTGGGCATGGGACAAACCGGAACGCAGACGGACAGCGTGCGGAAAAAGACGGCGATTCCGGCGGGTATTCCGCTGTTCACCCTGCAAGGGAACTTTGATGTGAAAAGACTGCGCGGCATCTACCGCCCCATGATGGAGCTTATGGTCAAAACGGCGGGCAAGGCTCTTGCCCAAAAGACCGACCGCACGCCGGAGGAGGACGATATGCTGGATATGATGCTCCATGGCGGCGAGCGGGTCAAGGCGGAAAATCTGAGCGCCGTCCTCGATTGGTACAGCGTGCAGCAATAAAAATGGGAGGAAATGATCATGATGTGTCCGAAATGCGGAAAAGAAATGAGAAACGGCTATCTGTTCAGCAGTAAGGACGGCGCGTTCAGCTTTGCAAATGAAGTGCCAAGCGCTCTGGAAAACGCCAAAAACGCGGAGGGATTTGTAAAGCTCACCGCGCTGAAGGTCGGCGGCCGCACGAGCGTGGAGGCCTGCTGCTGTGATGCGTGCAGAACGATCACGATCCAGTATTGAGAGGTGCAGTGAGAATGAAGCTCTATTTTGGAAACGCCGTCACGACGGCGACAACCTTGATGATCCTTGCCCTGCTGGGCTTTATCGGCTGGTCGGTTTTCAACCGCACAAATATTCAGTATTGGGGACGTAGGAGCGCAGTCTTGCTGGTGTTCGGACTTGCGGTCTGCTGCTTTGCGGCGGCGCGGGACGGCTTGGATAAGACGATTCAGCACGCCATCGACGGCAGCTGCGCACCGGGTCTGTTCCCGCTCGTCAGCGTGCCTACCATCGTTGGCTGTGTCGGTGCGCTGCTGATTATCATTGCCGCCATTGCTACGCCGATCGCCAAAACGCAAAAGATGCGCGAGATATGGTTCTATGTGATGTCCGGCGGTGCGATGCTGAAGATCGTGACAATGGAAATCGCACGGATCATTCTCTGAAGCGAAAAGGAAGCGTACTTATGCCGCAAATGAACAAGGGTGGAAAATTTATTTTCGGAGAATCAGAGATCCATCCCGACGGACGGGTGCAGCTTCCGCCACAAGCCGTGGACGAATACCGCATTGCTTCGGAAGGAAAGGTCTATCTGTTTACCGGAAGCAAAATTACAGGCGGCTTCTGTGTGACGCGGCAGGGCCTGCTCCTGCCGTCGAAGCTGGGACATATCCTGACCGAAATGCCAGCGCTTTTGCATTATGAAGTTCCTGACGGTGCTTTTCTTCCCTACAAGGGGCGTTCGTACTGCTGGACAGCCATTTCAGCGTCTGGTGAAATTATATTGTCCGAAGAAATGATGGCATTTCTGCATCTGAAACCGGAAATGCGGCTCCTGTCTATCCGCAGCAGCGATATTGCCTTTACGATGGGCGCGAAAGGGCCACTGCTGGAAAAGGCAGTGCATTTTGACGGGGAGATCCCTCTGTTTTGAAAAAGAGGTGAGGATCATGGGAGATCCGACAAAATTCCGCTATCTGCGGGAGTATTACGCTTTCCATATCGTATTTGCGTGTCTGCTGCTATCTGAGTTGTTTGTTTTCTTTTACACCATGCAGCGCGGCTCCCGCATCCAGACCGTAAAGCGTGATTACGGCACAAAGTGGCTGCTCTATGGCAACTTTGCCGTTTGCCTTTTTATCAGCATTTACTCTGTCAGCCAAGCTGTACCGGCGCAGCTGCGGAATTTGGTGTTCTCGCCGTTCGTGGCGGATATTGGAACGGCTTTTATTGCGGCGGGAATCGTGATTCGGCTCAGTGCTGTTCTGACCTTAAAGAGAGCATTTACGCTTCATGTGCAGACGGCAGTCGGACAGCCGTTGGCCACATCCGGTCTGTATCATACGGTTCGCCACCCGGCATATTCGGGAAGTATTCTAAGTTTGTTCGGTGTTGCTCTGGCGCTTCGGAATATTGCCGCTGTATGCCTTGTCCTTTCCTGCTCCCTGATTTGCTACAGTGCAAGAATTCGAGTGGAGGAGACAGCACTGAAGATACGGTTCGGCAGGGAATACGCAGATCATAAACGCAGCACCTGTGGGCTGTTTCCGCACATCCATTTCTTAGCGTATGCGGCCATGCGCGGTACTTTTTTGAAAAGAGGAAAACCATGAAAAAGACACTAATTCAAAAGCTGGGCCTGCTGGGGGGCGTCAGTTTTCTTTCGTATACGGCGGCGGTGGTGTTCGCGCCGCTGGCCTATCCAGGCTACAACTGGATGGCGCAGGCAGTCAGCGATCTGAGCGCCGCCAACGCGCCGTCGCTGGCGCTGTGGAATCAGCTCAGCGCCCTTTATAACGCCTGCGAGGTCGTCTGTGCGACGGTCGTGTGCATCGGTATCCAGGGGAAAAAGACGCGCCTGCTGCGCACGGGCGTCTATCTGTTCGCCGTTATGGAGTGGGTCTCCGCCGTCGGCTACCGGATGTTCCCGCTCACGGACAGCGGCTACGCGGGCACGTTTCAGGACGTCATGCACATGGCTGTCACCGCTTTGGTGGTGCTGCTGTCCATCGTATCGCTGACGGTCATCATCACGGCGGGAGCAAAAAACAAAGCCTGCCGCTCCTACGGCATGTGCGCGGCCGTCGCCCTGAGCATGATGCTTGTGGGCGCGGTGGGCATGAAGCTGGTCCCGCCGCAATACTTCGGCGTTGTGGAGCGCTTCAGCGTGTTCGCCGCCACAGGCTTCAACGCGGCCCTGGGCATTCACCTGTTCCGGGGAAAGGCCGTCGGAGAAACACAAAACGATCAGGAGGAAAAAGCATGATCCCGAATTGGAAGATCTACCCCCGCTCTCAAGGACACAGCACAGTGTATCTGAAGAACGTGGTCAACGACCCCGCTATTACTGTGGGCGAATACACCATCTACGACGATTTCGCAAACGACCCGCGTGATTTTCAGCGCAATAACGTGCTGTATCACTACCCCGAATGCAACCATGACCGACTGACCATCGGCAAATTCTGCTCCATCGCCTGCAGCGCGAGGTTTCTCTTCAACGCTGCTAACCACACCCTCGGCAGTCTGTCCACCTATCCCTTCCCCATCCTTTTTGAGGAGTGGGGTCTGCCCACCGATGCGGACTCCATCGCCAAGGCGTGGGACAACCACGGCGACATCGTGGTGGGCAACGACGTCTGGATCGGTTACGAGGCCGTTGTCCTCGCGGGTGTGACCATCGGCGACGGCGCCATCATCGGCAGCCGCGCCGTGGTGACAAAGGACGTGCCGCCCTATACCATCGTGGGCGGCATTCCGGCCAAGCCCATCCGCAAACGCTTTGACGATGCGGTGATCGAGAGGCTGGAGGACCTGCGCTGGTGGGACTGGGATGAGGAGAAGCTCCGCCGCAGCCTTCCTGCCATTCAGTCGGGGGATATTGCCGCCCTGGAGCGTGCCGAATGAAGCCGACCGCCGTTGACCCGAGGGCGACAACTCGCGCGGCGGCGGAGGCCCCGGAGTACGCGGAGCTGGCAAAGTAAATATACAAAAGCGGAAAGGCTGAGTGT
>CALDMA010000247.1 GCA_937915075.1 uncultured Oscillospiraceae bacterium | reverse complement strand
AGCACGTCCAATGTGATGTACTTTTAGGCAAAATAACCCAAAATATTTGGGGAGGTACTAGCACAAACAGATTTTCCCGAAGAGGAAAAAGACTACGCAGCGGCTAAGGACTACTTCACCACCGCATTGCAGCAGCCTGAGAGCGAGAGCCTGAGCCAGATCGAAGTCAACTTTAAGGCAAAGCTTCAATATGCTGCTCAATATGCGTTCTATGCCGGCCTGTATTCCGGGTTCGGTCAGCACTTTTCCAATCGAGACCTTGTTGAGGATGGGTTTGAGGAACGTCTCATGCAGGCTCTCTTTGAGATGCCCGGTATGCAGCGCCACGCTCTATTTTTGCAGATGAATGACGAAAACAAAAAGCTTATCGAGCAACTCGAGGTTGATGGTGACGAAGAGAGGCGAGAGCATTTGACCTCGATCGAGTGTGCGTGGGAGCAGCGTGTTCATTGGGCGGCTTGTCACAGCTTTTACTGCGGTTATCGTGCTGCGGTAAAAGTTCTTACTGCCGTTGATGGCGTGAGAGCCTTTGATATGATTCCACATACTCTGCTGTTAGAATATTACTTGGGATATACGAAGCCTTATGACCAAACGGAACAGCAGCATATTGATAGATAGCGGAGTTGAACGGCAGTAGCACAATACAAAGGGGGGCAATTCAATAGATTCTCAATGACTTCACGTGAATGACATGAAAAGACACACCGATCTGCGGGAATGATCTATCCCATAGATTGGTGTGTCTTTAGCTTCGACTATAATACTGAAGGCAGCGAGGTGTCCGTTCTTTCGGACACCTCTTTTTGTATGCTTGCAGTAGAATTCGAAGAAAGAACTACCGGAGGTGTCGAAGATGTATGTTCTCGTTGATATGGAATGGATCTCGAATCAGCGTGGTAATCATTGGCCAACACAGTTGGCCGCTGCCCGCGTAGATGCGCAATGGAATACGGTTGATACTTTTTCTACGTTATTTCGCCCGAAAGATTTCTCCTTCCAGCAATGGGGGCATATGGCTTTTTCCGGCTGGAACAGGGAGCAGTTCCTCAATGGTGAAAGCCTTTATGCTGGATTAGATGCCTTCCGCCATTGGCTGCAACCGGAGGATACGATATGTTGGTGGCATCAGGAAGCAAGCGATCTGTTCAATATGTTCTCCAAGGTATCCGGTGTTCCTGATATGACTCAGCATGTCGTGCTGCTCTGTGATTACATCTACGGTTACTTAGCAGGTCAGGAGGCGTCTGTTGGAAGCCCTTATAAGATCTGCGCGGCGCGCAATATCACCACGCTTTCTCCAGCACACTGTTCCGCCAACGATGTAACAACCATGCAACTGCTTGCACAGGGCATTGGCTTTGAGCAGAAGTATTTACTTGAGCCGCCGAAAAGATGGGGCAAAGACGCAATGGCACAGAAAGGTTCTTCTTCGTATAAGCTGCTCTATGATCCCCAGGACAAGCTCCTTCATAAATCCGACTGTGACCTACTACCGGATGATCGCCATTTCCCAGCATTCCTCACATTCAAGCTTCCAATTCGCCGTAAGTACAAGCCCTGTAGCTGCTGTAGAGATGAATTCTTAGATGCGCTGTGGGACCGCAATCAAGACTCTATCGCTCGCTCTGAATATAACTATGTCTACTCCAAGCAGTCCAAGATCTTTCACACCAGAAAATGCAGTCATGTACTGCTGGCCTATGATATTCAGGGTAGCGTCTCCTACGACACCTGCCTGAAAAGTGGGCGACGGCCTTGTAAGCACTGCAATCCGAAGCCAATTGAGCACAAGACGATTGCTTTTCCGGTTCTACCAAAGAAGCCACAAACCTCTCAGGAGCGTTCCTTGAGTAAGGACGAGCAAAGTGCCATCGGTCGCTTTAATCGTGCTAAACAGGAGCGTGAAGCTGCATTCAAGAGAGGCTCCCTTTCCGATGCCGAGAAAAGCAACATCATGGCACTCTCGCAGCCAGGACTGGCATTCTGGGCAAGTAAGGGGTATCGAACATTTCACCGCAGAAACTGCCCGCAAATCACAGGGCTCAACCAGCTAGTCGGCTTCCCTCGTTATCAAGACGCTGTCCGTGCTGGGTACTGCCCATGCCGGCATTGTAAGCCAAGTCCGAAGCAAGATGTCGTCTATTCGATTCCTATCACCAACAAAAAGCGTGCGGGAGAAAGTGTCGAAACCCTGGTGCAACTCTGTACGGAACATTGCCTGCCGTTTCACCACGACAATCGATACTTCGAGATGCAGACGATGGTGGGCAAGTGGAAAATTGATATGGACTTGCAGCCAGTCCGATTGGAACACATAGTTTTTCTCCTTGACGTTGTTTTGTTTTTTTGAATGAAAGAAACATAGGCGATAGCATGAGTTAGCCTTGTCTCTTAGTCACACCTATGCTGCGCGAGTCATACGGATACCTCAGTATCAAAGAAGCCACGAACAGTTTTTTCTGTCATGCTATGCTTCGCTTCTTCTCGTTCATAATTGATTCTAGTAATTTCCTCAATAAAAGCCTTTTGCTCTTCACTGGCTTTCGACCATGACACGCCGAATTTACGACACATTGCAAAGAAAATGCGATACCACAGCCTGTCCTCTTCCGATTCATGGGTAAAGTACCACTTTGCGTCTTCCATCGTCAGCCCTTCTCCAAATAAGATACAAAGATATCCCAAGACTATAATAACTATCGCGAGGTGTGGGGACAGAATCTTCGTATTTGCTTGTAATTTCTCAAAACTTACGCTGTTCCCAAGAATATGCCGTTTACAGCCTTTCACGCACCATCATAAGGGCATAACCCAGCAGATTTTGCCCCTGCCATTTTGCCCGATCAAGCCTGTTAGGGTCGTGCATTGACAGACCGATACCCCATATCCGGTCTTTTACTGCACACTCTGCGAGAAACGCCTGCCCCGTACCTTTCAGCTGCTCCCTCAAGTCAGAGTCCTGCGAGAACTTTGCCAAAAGCCCCTCATAGACAACGATCTGCCGGACGCCGTTCCATAGGCTCTCATCATAGCTGGACACAAGCCGTCCAAGAGCCTTGATTTCGGCAACATCTTTCGTGGCAAGGATCTGTGCGGCGACTTTATCATCGCCAAAACAGACCGCCTTGCGGTACATCA
>CALDMA010000246.1 GCA_937915075.1 uncultured Oscillospiraceae bacterium | reverse complement strand
GCTTGAACAATTTGTGTTCAAATTCTTTGTCTAACTTTTTGGGGTCACTTCACGGCGCTCTTTCCCGTTTTTGTTCCTTTCATCCCTGTCATGCGGCACAAAGGTCACGGCGTGAAACTGTTTCTTTTCACGAAATCGGCGCAGCGGACGCCGGCAAGCCTTGTACCGACCATCGCGCTGTGATAGGATAAAGCCATCCAAAACCACCCGCGGCGGCTACTCCACCCAATAGCCGCCGTGAGGGACATGAAAGGATCGTTCCCGCCCTGACCGGCGGTGCGGCAGTGTGGAGACCTGCCGTAAAGCGCCCATGCGGCGCGAGGCCCTGCGCGCGGAGGCGGCAGAGCCGCGGTCAGAGAATATGGCAGAGGTCATTCTGAAAAACATCAAGAAGGTCTACCCCAACAGCGAGCCGAAAAAGAAGAGCAAGGACAGCGGCGAGAAGAAGCACAACCTGCAGATCACCGACGAGGGCGTAGTCGCCGTACAGGAATTCAATCTCGACATCGCCGACCGCGAGTTCATCGTCCTCGTCGGCCCAAGCGGCTGCGGCAAGTCGACCACGCTGCGCATGATCGCCGGTCTCGAGGAGATCAGCGGTGGCGAGCTTCTGATCGACGGCAAGCAGATGAACGACGTCGCACCCAAGGACCGCGACATCGCGATGGTCTTCCAGAACTACGCGCTCTACCCGCACATGACGGTGTATGAGAACATGGCATTCTCGCTCAAGCTCAAGAAGGTGCCCAAGGACGAGATCGACCGCAAGGTGCGCGAGGCCGCGGAGATCCTGGACATCACCCAGTACCTCGACCGCAAGCCCAAGGCGCTCTCCGGCGGTCAGCGCCAGCGCGTCGCCATCGGCCGCGCCATCGTGCGCGACCCGAAGGTGTTCCTGATGGACGAGCCGCTCTCGAACCTTGACGCGAAGCTGCGCAACCAGATGCGCGCGGAGATCATCAAGCTGCGCGAAAAGATCGACACGACCTTTATCTACGTCACGCACGATCAGGTCGAGGCCATGACGCTCGGCGACCGCATCGTCATCATGCGCGACGGCTTCATTCAGCAGATCGGCACCCCGCAGGAGGTGTTCAACCACCCCGCGAACCTGTTCGTCGCCGGCTTCATCGGCACGCCGCAGATGAACTTCTTCGAGGATTGCCGGCTCACCAAAAACGGCGGCGCCTACTCCGTCACCGTCATGGGCCACACGCTGCCGCTGACGGCGGAGCAGAACGCGAAGCTCGCCGCGGCGGGCGCGGAGAGCCGCGCCGTGACCGTCGGCGTGCGCCCGGTCCATGTCACCGTCGGCAGCGAGGGCATCGACGCGCAGATCGACGTGAGCGAGCTGATGGGCAGCGAGCTGCATCTGCACATGACCGCCGGCGGCAAGGACGTGGTGGCCGTGGTGCAGACCGCGAACCTCGACCCCAACGCCTACGCCCGTCATGCGGCGGTGAGGTTCAGCTTCGAGCCGCGGCTCATCCACCTCTTCGACCCCGAGACGGAGAAAAACCTCATCTGATTTTCCGATGATATTCATCGGTGTGCCCGTTCCAAAAGGAACGGGCACATTTTTTGTTACCGCTTGTCGCCGGGCCGGAAGAGCAGCGCCATCACGACCGCGAAGCAGACCGCCGCGGCGATGCCGCCCGCGGTGGCGGAGAGCCCGCCGGTCATCACGCCGAGCCAGCCCTGCTCGGCGACGGCCTTCTTCACGCCGCTCGCAAGCGAGTAGCCAAAGCCCGTGAGCGGCACAGTCGCGCCCGCGCCGCCCCATTCGACGATGGGCTCGTAGACGCCGAGCGCCGTGAGCAGCACGCCCGCGACGACGTAGCCCGTCAGGATACGGGCCGGCGTGAGCGGCGTTTTGTCAATGAGGATCTGCCCCACGGCGCAGAGGATGCCGCCGCAGAGAAAGGCGTTGAGATAGTCCATCAGTTTTCCTCCCCGATGTTTTCCAGAATGACGGCGTGGCACACGCCCGGGATGCTCTCGCCCTGCATGGTGGAGGTCGGCGAGAGCAGCGCGCCCGTCGGCGCGAAGACGATCCGGTTCCACTTGCCCTCGCGCATCCCGCGCAGAAGATAGCCGTTGAGCACGGCGGCGGAGCAGCCGCAGCCGCTGCCGCCCATGTGCATGTCCTGCCGCTCCAGATCGTAGAGCAGCAGCCCGCAGTCCTCGTAGTTCTTCGTCATGTCCACGCCGTCGCGCGCGAAGAGGTCCGTGACGACCTCGTGCCCGAGCCGGCCGAGGTCGCCGGTGACGATGAGATCGTAATCCGCGGGCGAGGTCCGCGTATCGGAAAAAAGCGCGCGAAGCGTGTCATACGCGGCGGGTGCCATCGCCGCGCCCATGTTGTTCGCGTCCGTGATGCCGCGGTCCACGATCCTTCCGATGGCCGCGTGCGTGACAGCGGGGCCCTCCCCCTCGTTCGACAGGATGCAGCAGCCCGCCGCCGTGGCCGTCCATTGAGCGGTCGGCGTGCGCTGCGAGCCGTAGGGCACGGGCATCCGGTACTGCCGCTCGGCAGTGCAGAAGTGCGAGGAGGTCATCGCCGCGGCGCGGCGGGCAAAGCCGCCGTCGATGCTCATGGCCGCGAGCGCCAGGCTCTCCCCCATCGTCGAGCACGCGCCGTACACGCCGCACAGCGGCACGCCGAACTCCCGCAGGGCGAAGGAGGTGCCGATGCACTGGTTCAGAAGGTCGCCGGCGAAGATGAGGTCCAGGTCCTCCGGCCTGCGCGTCGCCTTCTCCAGTGCGCGGGAGAGCACGCGCTTCTGCATACGGGCCTCGCCCTTCTCCCAGGTCTTTTCGCCGAAGAAGGAATCCTCGCTCAGCTCGTCAAAATAGTCCGCCAGCGGGCCCTGTCCCTCCAGCCTCGCACCGATGTTGGCAAAGCTCTCCACGCGCGGCGGACGCGAAAAGCGCAGCGTCTGTGCGCCGATCCGTTTGGTCTCCATACCATGTCCCCTTGTGTTCATAGTTTCACTTAGTATGCCAAGGCAGGTAAATTTTATGAATCCGGGCAAAACAAAGAGGGACGCGCCGTGCGTGCCGGCACATCCCTCTTTGCAGAGGAGGCAGATATTTCAGGTCTGATAGCTGCGCAGGAAGCGCCGCGTGCGCTCCTGCGACGGGTCGCCGAGCACCTGCTCGGGATCGCCCTGCTCGACGATGACGCCGCCGTCCATGAAGATCACGCGGTCGCTCACGGCGCGGGCAAAGGCCATCTCGTGCGTGACGATGACCATGGTCATTTTTTCCTCCGCGAGATCACGGATGACCTTGAGCACCTCGCCGGTCAGCTCAGGGTCGAGCGCGCTGGTCGGCTCATCAAAAAAGAGGATGTCGGGCCGCAGCGCCAGCGCGCGGGCGATGGCGACGCGCTGCTGCTGTCCGCCGGAGAGCTGGCAGGGATAGGCGTCCGCCTTGTCCGCAAGCCCCATCTTTTCAAGCAGGGAGAGCGCAAGGTCACGCACCTCGCCGCGCTCGCGCTTCTGCACGGTGAGCGGCGCGTCCGTCACGTTTTTGAGCACCGTGTAGTGCGGGAAAAGATTGAACTGCTGGAACACCAGCCCGAAGCGGCCTTTGATCCGCCGCAGCACGGCCTTGTCCGCATAGACGCTTCTTCCCTCCGCGTCCATTGTCGCGGCGAAGTCGTTTCCGTAGGCGAGCGAGCCGCCGTCCATCGTTTCGAGCAGCGTCGCGCAGCGCAGCAGCGTCGATTTGCCGCTGCCGCTGGGGCCGATGACCGAAACGGCCTCGCCCTCGCCCACGGTAAGGGAAATGCCCTTGAGCACCTCCAGCGAGCCGAAGGACTTGCGGACGTCCTGCATGGTCAATACGTTCATGTCCGGCCCCTCCCTCACTGGTAGTAGGCGAGCGAGCGCTCCGCGCGCTCCATCGCAAAGGCGACGATGTAGTTGAAGACGTAGTAAAAGAGTCCTGCCGCCGCAAGCGCCAGCATACCGGGCGTATTGGGCGAGGCGACGATCTGCTTGGCGCGGGTGAACATCTCGACCGTGCCGATGACGGAGGCGAGCGAGGTGTCCTTCACGAGCGTGATGACCTCGTTCGTTACGGGCGGCAGCACGCGCCGGACCATCTGGGGGAGAATAATGCGCCCGAAGGTCTGCCCGCCGGTGTAGCCGAGCACCTGCGCCGCCTCAAGCTGTCCGGTCGGGATGGACTCGTAGCCCGCGCGGTAGATCTCCGCGAAGTAGGCCGCGTAGTTGATGACAAAGCCGACGATGACCGCGCCGAAGCGCCAGTTGCCCGGCGGCGTGAAGTCGAAGAGCAGGAACGGGCCGTAGTAAACGACCATGAGCTGAAGCATCAGGGGCGTACCGCGCATGACGGAGATGAACAGCTTCACGAGCCAGCGCAGCGGGGCCACGCGGCTGCGCCGGCCGAACATCACAAGAAGTCCGAGCGGCAGCGAGCCGAGCAGCGTTAAGGTAAAAATTTCAAGCGATTTCCCGAAGCCCTGCACCAGCAGGGTCAGCATGGCGGAAACGGTCATGTTACTTGACGAGACAGAGGCTGTCGATCACAAGGCCCTGATCGACGTACTTCTCCGCGATGGAGAGCATGGTGCCGTCCTCGGCCATTTTGAGGAGCTCGGCGTTCACGGCGTCGCGCAGCTCGGTGTTGCCCTTGAGGAAGCCGATGGCGTACTGCTCGGTGGAGATGGGCTCGTCAAGGATCACATAGTCGCCCTCGTTACTGGCGATCTGGAATTTGGCGACGCCGAGGTCGGCGGCAATGGCGTCCACGCTGCCCTGCTTGAGCTCCATGAAGCCGGTGTTGTAGTCCGCAAGCTCCACGACCTCCTTGAGGGAGGACTTGAGCGATTCGTTGGCGTTGATGGCGTCCACGGCGGAGGAGGCGGCCTGCGCCATCACGCTCTTGCCGGCGAGGTCGGCGAGGGAGGAAATGCCGCTGTCAGCCTTGACGACCATGACGATGGAGTTATCGACGTAGGGGTCGGACCAGGTGTAATCGTTCTCGCGGCCGGTGTAGGTGAAGCCGTTCCAGATGCAGTTGATGGTGCCGGCGGCGAGCTCGGCATCCTTGCTGTCCCATACGATGGGAACGGCCTCGAAGTCCCAGCCGAGACGGGAGCACAGCTCCTCGGCCATCGCAAGGTCAAAGCCGTCGTAGCTGCCGTCGGCGGCGATGAAGCCGAACGGCGGGAACTCGGCGTCGAAGCCGACGATGAGCTTCTGCTTTTCGGCGGTCTGGGCAGTGTCCGGCGTGTCGGCGGCGGTCTGGGGGGTATCGTCCTGTTTGGCGCCGCAGGCGATGAGGGACAGGCTCAGCACGAGGGCGAGCGCAAGAGAGATGAGCTTTTTCATGGGTTGGATTCCTCCGTGTTTTTGATTTAGTGTGATGCTATGATAACACGGCATTTTATAAATGCAAGCCCCAATTTTGCCCGTTCAGGAATCTTTGGCGTACTGACCGAAGCGCCCGCGGAGTTCCTTTTTTATGTTTATGCACTATCACGATGTTGCGATAGCGAGCAAAAGTGTTCAAGCTACAGTTACGGCCTGTACCCCGCGCAAAGAAAAAGGATTGG
>CALDMA010000245.1 GCA_937915075.1 uncultured Oscillospiraceae bacterium | reverse complement strand
TGCTCGGCGGCGAGGAGACGGCGAACGTGGTCTATTCGCCCGCGAACCTCTACCTTGCCCTCTCCATGCTCACCGAGACGGTGGACGGCGAGACGCGCGCCCAGCTCCTTGACCTGCTCGGCGCGGAGGATGAGGAGACCGTCCGCACCACGGCGAACGCCCTCTGGCGCTCGCTCTACACCGACAGCGCCAACGGCAAAACGCTGCTCGCCAATTCCCTTTGGCTGAGCGAGGGACAGGTCTACAAGACCGAGACCGTGGAGCGGCTGGCGAACGATTACTACGCCTCCGTGTTTAGCGTTCCTATGGGCACCGGCGACACCAACAAAGCCGTGCAGGCATGGCTGAACACCAACACCGGCGGCTTGCTCGCGGACGCGGCGAAGAACATCGAGACGGAGCCGGAGACCGTGATGCTCCTGCTCTCCACGCTCTACTTCAAGGACCAGTGGCGCGATGAGTTCTACGCTTCGGACACGAAGGAGGACACCTTCACCGCCGCCGACGGCACAGTGCAGTGCGTGGACTTCATGCACAAGACGGAGGACCGCGCAAGCTATGTCCGCGGCGAGGGCTACACCGTGGCACAGCTTTCCTTCCGCGGCGGGGAGCGCATGATCTTCCTGCTGCCCGACGAGGGCACGGCGCTCACGCCGCTGCTGCGCAGCGAGGCGGCGCTGACCGATCTCTTCACCGACGTGTATGACAACGACCGGGCGCAGACGGCGAAGCTCGTCTGGAGCGTGCCGAAGTTTGACGTCAGCTCCGATTTAGAGCTGACAAAAGCGATGGAATCCATCGGCGTGACCGATATATTTGATCCCGACCGGGCGGACTTCTCGCCGCTGGCGGATTTTGACGAGCCGGTGGCGGTCACGCAGGTGCAGCACGCCGCCCGCGTGAAGATCGACGAGGAGGGCTGCGAGGCCGCGGCGTTCACCGCCATTATGGCGGACGCGACCTCGGCGATGCCGGAGAACCTGCCGGTCGTGGAGATGGAGCTGGACCGCCCGTTCGCCTTCGCCATCACCGGCGCGGACGGCCTGTCGCTGTTCGTCGGCGCGGTCAACACGATGGAATAACAAGCAAAAAGGGCGCTCCTCCGAGCGTCCTTTTTCTACGTCCGGAAGTAGACCTTATCCCAATCGGCTGAGCCGATAAATAACATCGGTTCGAGCGATAGACCGGCCTTCCCGCCGCGACGCGCCTCCACGAGCGCCAAAGAGGGGGCGGCTTCCGCCGCGGAGGCTACGAAGCGCAGCCGCTTCGGCTCCAGCCCATGCGCGCGGAGCGTGCAGAAAAGGTCGGCAAGCCGCTCGGGCCGGTGGACGAGCGCGAAGCGTCCGCCCCAGCGCAGCACCCGCGCCGCCGCGGCACAGACGTCGGCGAGCGTGCAGCCGACCTCCTCCCGCGCGGCTTGCCGCGCCTCGCTCGCGGCGCTCGCGCCGCTTCCCGCCCGGAAGTATGGCGGGTTGGAAACGGCATAGTCCATGCTCCCCGCGGCGGGGAGCGCGCTGCTCTTGCGCAGGTCGCCGGCGCGCAGCGTCACGCGCTCCGTCCAGCCGTTTTCGGCAAAGCCCTTTTCCGTGAGCGCGTTCGCCGCGGCGTTCTGCTCCACGCAGAAAAGCGTGAGCGACGGCTCGCGCGCGAGCAGGAGCGTGCCGAGCAGCCCCGTGCCGCTGCCGAGGTCGCACACGCGCTCGCCGCGCTTCGGCGCGGCGAACCAGCCGAGCGCGAAGCTGTCAGTCGTCGGCGCGAAGAGCTCTGTATCAAAATAAAAGCAGGGGCCGCCCTGCCAAAGAAAGTCCTTGCGTTCCATGCAGCTCCTCCAACGGACAAAAAATAAAGACGCGCCTTGGCGCGTCTTTATTTTTTTACGTACTTACTCCTGAGAGATCGCACCATTGGGGCAGGTATCCGCGCAGGAACCGCAGTCCAGGCAGGCACCGGCGTCGATCTGATACTGGGAATCGCCCTGAGAGATCGCACCAACGGGGCAAACGTCCGCGCAAGCACCGCAGCTAACGCAGGCAGAACTGATGTGATAGGCCATGAGAGCACCTCCATTTGATTGATACGCCTATTGTACACGGCAGAATACGAAAATGCAAGAGGAAGTATGCGGGAATCTTCCGCATTTCGGCAAAAATTTTTGAAACATTTGATGAAAAATATGCGGGCAAACACGTCTAAAAACCGCCGCGGCAGGAAAAAATGCGCTCGGGAGTGTGAAGAATATGGCAGAACAGAAATTTACCCCGCGCGCGGAAAACGTGCTGCGGTTGGCACAGGAGACAGCGTTGGAGCTGGGTCACGGCTACGTCGGCTGCGAGCATATCCTGCTGGGGCTGCTGCGCGAGGACGGCGGCGCGGCCTGCCGCGCGCTGGGCGAGGCCGGTGTGACGGAGGAGCAGCTGCGCGCGCAGCTGGTGCGGACGGTGGGTCACGGCCTGTCCGGCAGCCTGCCCTCACAGGGGCTGACGCCCCGCGCGCGCAGCGCGGTGGAGATGGCGGTCGCCGAGGCGATGCGCTTTGCGAGCCCGCGCATCGGCACAGAGCACCTGCTGCTGGGGCTGCTGCGCGACGGCGGCAACATGGCGGTGCGGCTGCTTGCGGCGGCGGGGGCCGACCCGAAGCGTCTTTACGCCGCGGTGGTGCAGCGGATCAACGAAACGCCGCGCACGGCGGCAAAGGAGGGGAACCGGATGCTGCGTGAAAACGAGAGCGGCAAGCGCGGGCGCGGGCTCGCGGAGTTTGCCCGCGACCTGACGGCCATGGCGCGCATGGGACAGCTTGACCCTGTGATCGGGCGCGACGCGGAGATCACGCGCGCAGTGCAGATCCTCTCGCGCCGCACGAAGAACAACCCCGTGCTCATCGGCGAGCCGGGCGTCGGCAAGACGGCGGTGGCGGAGGGGCTCGCGCAGAAAATCGCGGCGGCGGAGGTGCCCGACGAGCTGATGGACAAGCGTCTGCTTTCGCTCGACCTCTCCGCGATGGTCGCGGGGACGAAGTACCGCGGCGAATTTGAGGAGCGCGTGAAGGCGCTGCTCGACGAGGTGCGGCGCGAGGGCAATGTCATTCTGTTCCTTGACGAGCTGCACACCATCGTCGGCGCGGGCAGCGCCGAGGGCGCGGTGGACGCGGCGAACATCATCAAGCCCGCGCTGGGCCGCGGGGAGATCCGCGTGGTCGGCGCGACAACGCTCGCCGAGTACCGGAAGTATATCGAAAAGGACGCGGCGCTTGAGCGCCGCTTTCAGCCCATCACGGTCGGCGAGCCGACGGAGGAGCAGGCGCTTGCGATCCTGCGCGCACTGCGCCCGCGCTATGAAAGCCACCACCGCCTGAGGATATCCGACGAGGCGCTCACCGCTGCGGTGACGCTCTCGCGCCGCTACATCACAGGACGTTTTCTGCCGGACAAGGCGGTGGACCTGATGGATGAGGCGGCGTCCCGCGTGCGGATGGGCACGCGGCCCGATTCGCCGGAGCTGCGGGCGATGGAGGCCAAGGCCGCCGAGGCAGAGCGCGACCGCGCGGCAGCGGTCGCGGAGCAGAACTACGAGAGGGCGGCCATGCTGCGCGATGTGGAGCACAGCTGCCGCGAGCAGGCAGAGCAGGAGCGCGAGGCGCTGCGCCGCGCACAGCGGGAAAAGCGAAGGACTGTCGGGGAGGAGGACGTGGCCGCGGTGGTCTCCGCCTGGACGGGCGTGCCCGTCACGCGCCTGACGGAGGACGAGGGCGAACGGCTGCTGCGGCTGGAGGATACGCTCCATGCGCGCGTGGTGGGGCAGGACGAGGCGGTGCGGGAGGTCGCCCATGCGCTGCGCCGCGCCCGCGCGGGACTGCGCGACCCGAAGCGGCCCGTCGGCTCGTTTCTCTTTCTCGGCCCCACGGGCGTGGGCAAAACGGAGCTGTGCCGCGCGCTGGCCGACGCGGTGTTCGGCGACGAGGAGGCGCTGGTGCGCCTGGATATGTCGGAGTATATGGAGCGGCACACGGTCTCGCGGCTCGTCGGCGCGCCGCCGGGCTACGTCGGCTACGACGAGGGCGGGCAGCTGACCGAAAAGGTGCGCCGCCGCCCGTGGTCGGTGGTGCTCTTCGACGAGATCGAAAAGGCGCACGAGGACGTGTGGAACCTGCTGCTGCAGATCCTGGAGGACGGCGTGCTGACCGACGCGCAGGGGCGGCGCGTGGACTTCCGCAATACGGTGCTCGTCATGACCTCGAACGTGGGTGCGAAGGCCATCACATCGAGTGCGGCGAAGCTCGGCTTCGCGCAGGCCGAGGACGGCGACGGCGGCTTTGCGCGTGTGAAGGAAACGGTCATGGCTGAGCTGCGGGCGACCTTCAAGCCGGAATTTCTCAACCGCATCGACTCGACCGTGGTGTTTCGCCGCCTGAGCCGCGCGGACGTTTCGGCCATCGCGCGGCGGATGCTCGAGGCCACCGTGCAGCGCGCCGCGGCGCTCGGCGTCACGCTGACGGTCGAGGACGCGGCGGTCGAGCGCATCGCGGACGAGGGCTTCGACCCGCTCTACGGCGCGCGGCCCCTGCGCCGCGTGATCCGCGCGGAGGTGGAGGACGCCGTGGCCGAGCTGCTGCTCGGCGGGACGCTCCACGCGGGCGACGCCGCCCGCATCGCGGCGGAGGACGGAGCGCTCCGCGTCCGGCGGGAGGAGCCGTCGGTCCCCGCCGCGGCGGAGGCATAAGAAAAGGGTCAGCCGGCGGCTGACCCTTTTCGATATTCCTTTTCAGCGCTCAAAGAGCAGATGCAGCAGCTCGCAGCCGTGCGCGACGAAGGGGCCGTTTTCACCGGCCTTTTCGGTGTACACGCCGCCGTGACCGCTGTCGATGCGGCTGTCGTAGAGCAGATACGGCACGGGATCGCCGTCGTGACCGCGCGTCGCGGTGAGCGTTTTGTGGTCGGAGAGGAGCAGCAGGCGG
>CALDMA010000244.1 GCA_937915075.1 uncultured Oscillospiraceae bacterium | reverse complement strand
CCGCTGACGAAATCCTGCCTCAACCACCGGATGCGCAAGCTCATGGAGCTTGCGGGCAAAGAAAAAGCGTAAAGAGAGGAAAGCATCATGCCGTTTGCACACCTGCACGTTCATACGGAATACAGCCTTCTTGACGGCGCGTGCCGCATCAAGGGGCTGGCCAAGCGCGTCCGCGAGCTGGGGCAGACGGCGGTCGCCGTGACCGACCACGGCGTGATGTACGGCGCGATCGACTTCTACCGCGCGTGCAAGGCCGAGGGTGTCAAGCCCATCATCGGCTGCGAGGTCTACGTCGCGCCCCGCACGCGCTTTGATAAGCAGCATGAATTTGACGCCGAGGCGCGCCACCTTGTCCTTCTGTGCGAGAATGAGGAGGGCTACCGCAATCTCTCTTACATGGTCTCCAAGGCGTTTACCGAGGGCTTTTACATCAAGCCGCGCATCGACCTCGAGCTGCTGCGTGCGCACTCCAAGGGGCTCATCGCGCTCTCGGCGTGTCTTGCCGGTGAGATCCCCCGCCGTCTGCGCAATGGGGAATACGACAATGCAAAGGCGTATGCCTTGACACTCTCTGAGATATTTGGTCCCGACCATTTTTATCTTGAGCTTCAGGACCACGGCATCCGCGATCAGGCGGTCGTAAACAAGGGCTTGCTGCGCATCCATGAGGAGACCGGCCTGCCGCTCGTCTGCACGAATGACGCGCACTATCTTACGAAAGACGACGCCTACGCGCACGACGTGCTGCTGTGCATCCAGACGGGCAAGACCGTGGACGACGAGAACCGGATGCGCTACGAGCCGCAGAACTTCTACCTCCGTTCGACGGAGGAGATGGAGGCGCTTTTCGCCCAATACCCCGGCGCGATCGAAAACACGGGGAAGATCGCGGAGATGTGCAGCCTGGAGTTCACCTTCGGCAAGTATCACCTGCCGGAATTCAAGGTGCCGGAGGGCTACACCTCACTGACCTATTTCAAAAAGCTCTGCGCGGACGGCTTCGCCGAGCGCTACGGCGAGGGCACGGACAAGCAGAAGGCGCAGCTGGAATACGAGGAAAACATGATCGAGAAGATGGGCTTCGTCGATTATTTCCTCATCGTCTCCGACTTTGTGCGCTACGCCAAGAGCGTCGGCATCCCCGTCGGCCCGGGGCGCGGCAGCGCGGCGGGCAGCATCGTGAGCTACTGTTTGCACATCACAGACATCGAGCCGATGAAGTACGGGCTTTTCTTTGAGCGCTTTCTGAACCCCGAGCGCGTGTCCATGCCCGATATCGACATGGACTTCGGCGACACCCGCCGCGGCGAGGTCGTGGACTATGTACGCCGCAAGTACGGCGACGACCATGTGGCCCAGATCGTCACGTTCGGCACGATGGCCGCGCGCGGCGCGATCCGTGACGTGGGACGCGCGCTGAATATGACCTATGCCGACTGCGACGTGATCGCCAAGCTCGTACCCGGCGGGCCGGGAAATCTGCACATTACGCTCGACGACGCGCTCAAGCTCTCGCGCGAGCTGCGCGAGAAGTACGAGAACGACGAGCAGGTGAAAAAGCTCATCGACACGGCGCGCGCCCTCGAGGGAATGCCGCGCCACGCCTCGACGCACGCGGCCGGCGTGGTCATCACCAAGCGCCCCGTGGTCGATTATGTCCCGCTGGCGACGAACGACGACGCGGTGGTCTGTCAGTATGTGATGACGACGCTTGAGGAGCTGGGGCTGCTCAAGATGGACTTCCTCGGTCTGCGAAACCTGACGGTGCTTGACGACGCGGTCAAAACGGTGCAGAAAACGCAGCCCGGCTTCAGGCTGGCGGACATTCCGGAGAACGATCCCGAGACCTATGAAATGCTCGCCGCGGGTAAGACCTCGGGCGTCTTTCAGCTCGAATCGAGCGGTATGACGGGCGTGTGCGTCAGTCTCAAGCCGCAGAACATCGAGGACATCACGGCCCTTATCGCGCTCTACCGTCCCGGTCCGATGGACTCCATCCCGAAGTTCATCGCCTGCAAGCACGATCCGAGCAAGGTGACCTATCTGATCCCGCAGCTCGAGCCGATCCTGTCGATCACCTACGGCTGCATCGTCTATCAGGAGCAGGTCATTCAGATCTTCCAGCAGCTCGCCGGCTACACGCTCGGGCAGGCGGATATGCTCCGCCGCGCCATGAGCAAGAAAAAGGTCAAGGACATTGAAAAGGAGCGCGGCGCGTTCCTCCACGGGGACCCGAGCCGGGGCATCAAGGGCTGCATCGCGAACGGGATCAGCGAGAGCGCCGCGCAGGCGATCTACGACGATATCTACGCCTTCGCGAACTACGCCTTCAATAAGGCGCACGCCGCGGCCTACGCGGTCATCGCGTACCAGACGGCGTATTTCAAGTGCCATTTTCCGAAGGAATATATGGCGGCGCTGCTCACGAGCGTGCTGGACAGCAGCGAGAAGATCGCGGAATACATCGGCGAGTGCCGCGAGTGCGCCATCGCGCTTCTGCCGCCGGACGTCAACCGGTCGGATGACCGCTTTACAGTCGAGCCGGAGGGCATCCGCTTCGGCCTCGTCGCCATCAAGAACATCGGCCGCGGCCTGATCGCCCGCATGATGCGTGAGCGCGAGGTCAACGGTCCCTTTGCGGATTTTCAGGATTTCTGCATCCGCATGGATGGCAACGATATGAACAAGCGCGCGGCGGAGAACCTTATCCGCGCGGGCGCGTTCGACTCGATGGGCGTGCATCGCTCGCAGCTCGTCGCCGTCTACGAAAAGGTCATGGACGGCATCTCGAATGGCAACCGCGTGAACATCGAGGGGCAGATGGACTTCTTCGGCATGGGCGGTGGCGCCGCGCAGCGCGAGCCGCTGCATCTGCCGGACATTCCGGAATTTTCCGCGCAGGAGCTGATGGCGATGGAGAAGGAGACCACCGGCCTCTATCTCTCCGGCCACCCGATGGACGCTTACCGGGAGCTGTCCCGTCAGCTCGGCGCCGCGCCGATCGGCCGCATCCTGGAGGATTTCGCGCAGGAGACCGGACCGACGAGCTTTGCCGACGGTCAGAAGCTGAGCATTGCGGGCGTCGTGACCTCGAGCAAGGTCAAAACGACGCGCAGCAATACGCTCATGGCCTACGTCACGGTCGAGGACAGCACGGGCACGATGGAAATGCTCTGCTTCGCCCGCACGCTGGAGACGAGCGGCAGCTACCTCAAGGAGGGGCAGACGATTTTGGCCTCGGGCCGCCTGAGCGTGCGCGACGAGAAGGCTCCGCAGCTCATGTGCGATTCGGCGCGACCGCTCGACGGCAGCGCACCCGACGCATCCGCCGGAGCGGCGGGGGAGAAGCAGCAGACGCTTTATCTGCGCCTGCCGTCGATGGACAGCCATGAAATGACGCAGTTCCGCCGCATCGTCTATCTCTTCGAGGGCAAGGAGCCGGTACGCATCCGGCTTATCGACAGCGGCAAGCTCATCGGCACGACCGCGGCGCTGCATCCGGCCTTTGTCCGCGCGATGCGCGAGCTGCTCGGCGACGAGAATGTTGTGCTGAAATAAAAGGAGACGAAATTTTCATGCGTTTGCAAAGCGCGATCTTTACTCTGCCCGACGCCCTGCTGGACGGCGGCGCTCTGCGCCCGGGCGCGGACAAGGTGCTCTCCATTCTGAAGATGGAGAGCGTGTGGCTCTATGCCGTCACGGCGCTCGACCGCGCCGAAGCGCAGGCGCTGCTGCACGCGGCGGGGATCGAGGGAGACTTCCGCGGCCTTTTGACCGAGCGCGAGGCGCTCTGCGCCGTTTGCAGCGGGATGATGCTGGAAAAGGCCATGCGGCGGCTGCGGTCGCAGAAGACGGATACCGTGGTCTTTACCGGTACGCTTATGGGCGTGGAGACGGCAAAGGAGGCGGGCTTCCGCGCGGTCGCCGTCGGCGGTATGGCGGAGGAGGACGAGTGGCGGCGGATGTGCGCCCTCGCCGACTACGAGCTGCCGCACTACGAGGACTGGCTCAGACTGGAGTAAAACGGCATACGAGAAAAGGAGGACGCTTGACGGCGTCCTCCTTTTTCTATCCCTATTCCTTTTTCTCCTCCGGCGCTTCAAAGAGCGCGTTGATCACGCTCGCATAAAGCTGCTCGGTGTTCTTCCGGAAACGGTCGGCAAGGTCCTTTGCCATGACCTCCTTGGGCACCATCAGCTCCATCTTCAAAAGCGGGCTGTCCTGCTCGTCGCAGAAGGCGAGGGAGACGGTGTAGGTCCCATTGGGGCGCGGCGTGATCTCGGAGCGGATCTGCGCGCGGCGGCGCAGCTTCTGATTGAACACGGTGATGTTCTTGTCCGCCGCGAGGCGCACGGAGTAGGGAAGGCTCGATTCGCAGATCTGCCCGTTGCGCAGCCCCTTTTCCGTGATGGCATAAAGCCCGTCCTCCGAGAGCGTGAGGTGCCCGGAGGTGACGAGATCATTCATGCACTCCGAAAAATCGAAGAAGTCCACGCCGTCGTCGATCATCGCGAGCTCCTGCATGGCCTCAAACGGCACCGGCTCGATGAGCCGCGAGGCAATGTAGAGAAGAAGAAATTTGATCTCGAGCTTATCCTGAATGAAGCCCATGCGCGCCATAGGGCAGCCCTCCTGTCCGATATTTTCTTTATTATAGCGCGTTTCCTTAAATTTGTATAGTGGATTTTTCACCATTCCCGCCGCCCGGCATAGACTGGACTGAAAGAAAGCCAATCTTTCATCAGTACTTAGATCAGGAGGTATTTCCATGGCTGAAAAAGTGACCGCAGGCCCGATCACGAGCGCCAACGGCGTGCGCGAAGCGGTCTGTATCCATACGAAAAAGATCTTCTCGTCCTGCAAGGATAAGGACTGCATCGAGGACCTGACCTTTTACCCCACGGCGACGGCCCAGAGCGTCATCGACGCCTCGCAGAGCATCCGCGGCGGCCGCGTGGAGCTGCTGCACGTCGGCGTGGATGTGGAGCCGGTGAGCTTCAACCGCGGCTTCTTCACAGTCGATATGCGCTTTTACTACCGCGTGATCCTGCAGGCGGTGAACAACGGGATGCGCGCGACGGAGATCGAGGGCCTTGCGACCTTCGATAAGCGCGTGATGCTCTTCGGCGGCGAGAGCCGCGCGAAGGTGTTCTCCTCTTACCCCGTGCCCGGCGGCGTGGACTATCCCATCGACCTTACGGCAAACCTGCCCACCGCCGTGGTCACAGCTGTCGACCCGCTGCTGCTGTGCGCGCGCATCGTCGACTGCTCCTGCGGAAACTGCTGCGATTGCACAACGGTCACAGGCGTGCCCGCGGGCATCGCCGAGGCCTTCGACGAGCCCATTCTCTTCGAGCCGCAGACCAGGCGCGTGTGCATCTCCATCGGGCAGTTTTCCATCGTGCGGCTCGAGCGCGGCACGCAGCTGCTCATTCCGGTGTTCGACTACTGCATCCCGAGCGGCAGCTGCCAGCCGGTCGGCAGCATTTCGTGCAGCTCCTGCGACGATCCCTGCGAGATGTTTGAAAGCGTCAGCTTCCCGGTGGACGATTTCTTCCCCGCCGGCATCGCGGAGGGCGGCGCGGACACGCCGACGAACTGCTGCAGCTGCGGCGGCAAATAAAAGCTGCGAACGCGAAGCGGCGGGGTCTCCCGCCGCTTTTTCCTTCATCCGCATTTTTTCAGGCGGGCAGGCATGACCTGTCCGTTTCTCGCATAGAGTGGGGTATCTGACGGACAAGGGGGAGGGCGCATGAACGAAGCCAAGGCCATTGCGCGCTGTGAGGAGGCGGCGGCCCTGCTGCCGCCACGGTTCCGACGCGCGGCGCTGCAAATGCCGGACCATCGCAAGCAATACACGGAGGAGTTCCGCCTGCGTGCCGGACAGCCTCCCGCCGCTCTGCTGCCCGAGGGCGAGGTCACGCTGCCGTACTTCGGCGCGGACAGCCGCGTGACGCCGCGCGATCTCGCGCAGATGGTGGACGCGGTGACGGACTACTCGCGCTATGCCTGCGCGGAGACGCTGCGGCAGGGCTTTTTGTGCCTGCGCGGCGGCTTCCGGCTCGGCGTGTGCGGCACGGCGGTGCTGCGGAACGGCGCGGTCGCAAGCCTGCGGGACATTTCCTCGCTCTCGCTGCGCATTGTCACCGAACGGATCGGCCTGGCCGAGCCGACGGCAAGCAATCTTTTCCATGCGGGAGCCTTCCAGAGCACGCTCCTGCTCTCGCCGCCAGGCGGCGGCAAGACGACGCTTCTGCGCGACCTCATCCGCACGCTCTCGCTCGGAAGCGAGGACCGCGCGGCGCTGCGCATCGCGGTGGTGGACGAGCGCGGAGAGATCGCCGTCTGCGCCGGAGGGGAAGCGCAGATGGCTTTGGGGACACACACGGACGTGCTCACGCTCTGTCCCAAGGCGCAGGGCATCGGCATGGTGCTGCGGGCGATGAATCCGCAGGTCATCGCGGTCGATGAGATCACGGCGGCCGAGGACATTGCGGCGATGGCGCACGCCGCCAACTGCGGCGCGGCGCTGCTTGCGACGATGCACGCCTCCGGCCTTGACGAGCTGCGCCAAAAGCCGCTCTGGCCGCTGCTGCGCGACTCCGGCGTGTTCCGGCGCGCCGTCGTCATTGAGGGCACGGGCGAGGAGCGGCGGTACCGCGTGGAGGCTCTGCTGCCATGAAGCTGCTCGGGGCCGCCCTGATCCTCTGCGGCGCGGCGCTCCAATGCCATGCGCTGCTCGGCGCACGGAAGCAGGAGCGTGCCGCCCTGCGAGAGCTTTCCGCCGCATTGGAGGGCTTGGAGCGCGAGATACGAACCTCTCTCACACCGCTGCCGCGGCTGCTCGGGCAGCGCGGCGCGGGGAAGTACGCCGACGCCTTTTTCAGCGACGTGCTCGCGCGGCTGGAGGATGGGACGCCGCTGCCGGACGGCTGGCGCGAGGCCGCCGCTCGGACGCCGCTCGCCGAGCGGGAGCAGTCTGTGCTATCCGGTCTTGCCGACGCGCTCGGCGGGGAGGAGGACACGGTGCTCCGCGCCCTGCGCACGGCGGCGCAGGCGCTTCGCGACACGCTCGCCGAGCGTGAGCGGCAAAGCGCGCGGGATACCCGGCTTGTGACGACGCTCTGCTTCAGCCTGAGCCTCCTTGTCACGATACTTCTTATCTGAACAGGAAAAACGCTTTACATAGGAGACCGCTATGAACATTGATCTGGTATTTAAGATCGCCGCCATCGGCATCGTGGTCGCGGTGCTCAATCAGCTGCTCGTGCGCTCGGACCGGCCCGATCAGGCGATGCTCGTGAGCCTCGCGGGGCTGGTGACGACGATGATGCTGCTCGTGCGGGAGATCAGCTCGCTCTTTGAGCTGGTCAAAACGCTCTTCGGGTTCTGAGCGATGGAGCTTTTGCTGAAGGTATTCGCGCTGTGCGCCATCACGGCGGCGGTCGCCTCGCTGCTGCGGCGGAGCGAGGGAGAGCTGGCGCTGCTGCTGGCGCTGTGCGCCGCCGCCTGCGCGGCGGCTCTGCTCATCGCGGCAGGGGAACCGCTGGCCGCGCTGCTTCGCACGCTCGCGGACAAAACGGGCCTTTCAAGCGCGGTGTTCACGCCGCTTTGGAAGGTGCTTGCCATCGCGCTGACGGTGCGCGTGGGCGGCGCCTTCTGCCGCGATGCCGCGCAGGGCGCACTTGCCTCCGTGCTCGAGACCGCCGGCGCGGTCTGCGCGCTGACCGCGGCCACTCCGCTGCTGCTCGCCGTGGCGGAGCTGGTGGAGGGCTGGCTGTGAGAAGAACGGTATTTCTCCTGCTCACGCTCGCGCTCCTGACCGTTCCGGTCTGTGCATCGGAGATCCCAAGTGAGCTTCTCGACGCACTGCCGGAGGAAGCGGCGGCGCTGGCGGAGGACGGGGACATCACCGAGGGCGGCGTGCAGCTCCTTGTGCAGAGCTTCTTCGAGGCGCTGCGCGCGTCGCTGGACCGCTCGCTGCGCGGGGCGGTGCTGCTCGCGCTGACCGTCCTGCTCACGGGGGCCGCGGACGGCTTTGCGTCCTCGCTCGGCGAGAACGCCTCCCGCTTCGTGCCGCTCGTCGGCGTGCTGTGCGTGACGACGCTCTCGGCGGGCGACCTTTCCTCGCTCATCGGGCTGGGAACGGCGACCATGCAGGACCTTGCCGATCTCACCAAGCTCCTGCTGCCGACGATGGCGGCGGCGCTTGCGGGCTGCGGCGGCGTGTTCACGGCAAGCGCCTGGCAGGTCGGCACGCTCTTTGCCGCCGACGCGCTCACGACGCTTATCCATGAGCTGCTGCTCCCGCTGGTCTACTGCCACATCGCGCTCGCCTCGGCGGGCGCGGCGCTGCCGGAGAGCGGCCTGGACAAGCTCGCGGACGGACTCAAAAAGCTCATCTCCTGGCTGCTGTGCGGCGCGGTGACGGCCTTCACGCTCTATCTGTCGGTCAGCGGCGTGCTCACCGGGAGCGCGGACCGCGCGGCGGTCAAGGCGGCGCAGACGGCGGTCTCCGGCACGGTGCCGGTGGTCGGGAGCATTCTCGCGGAATCCGCCGAGATGGTGCTCAGCGCAGCCCATTCGCTGCGCGCGGCCATCGGGGCGGTCGGCGTGCTGGGCGTGCTGCTCGCCTGTCTCACGCCGCTCGTGCGGCTGGGCGTGCAGTTTTTGCTCTATCGCGCGGCGGCCTTCGTCTCGGCAGTGAGCGGCGTCAAGCCGCTTGAACGGCTGCTCGAGCAGCTCGGCGACGCCTTCGCCCTTGTCCTCGGCATGACGGCAGCCTGCGCGGCGCTGCTGCTCGCGGCGCTGCTCGTATCCATTTCCATGGTGGTGATGTGATGGCATTTTTACGGCAATGGCTCCTCGGCGTGGTGTGCTGTGCCTTTCTCGTGAGCCTTCTCGATCAGCTCACGCCCGAGGGGAGCGTGCGGAGGCTCGCGCGCTTTTCCGGCGGACTGGTGCTCATTCTCTGTATGCTGCGTCCGCTCGGGACGGCGGAGCCGAGGGAGCTGGCGCTCGACCTCGACGGTCTCTCCGCCGACCGCGCGGCATTGGAGGAGCAATACCGCGAAGTGAGCGAGCAGTCGCTCGCGGCGGTCATAGCGGCGCGGACGGGCGCATATATTGAGGACAAAGCACACGCCCTCGGCGCCGAGGTCACCGCGGAGGTCACGGTGCGCGAGGAGGAAGGCGCGTTCGTTCCCGACCGCGCGGTGCTCTTCGGTGAGGAAAACGCGGAGCTCGCCGCGCTCCTTACGCAGGAGCTGGGGATCGCGCCGGAGAAGCAGGAATGGAGGGCGGAGAGATGAAGGATGCACGAGCGGGGAAGTGGCTGGAGGCGCTGAAAAAATACCGTCTTGCCGCGCTCGTGGTGCTTCTCGGCATCGTGCTGATGCTGCTGCCGGGAGGCAAAACGGAGACCGAGCCTACAGCCGGCCGTCCGGACGCCGAGGCGTTCGACCGCGCCGCGGTGCAGGAGGAGATGGAGGACATCCTGCGCGCCATCGACGGCGTGGGCGAGCTGCGGCTGATGCTCACCGTGGACTCCGGCACGAAGCGCGAGCTGGCGCAGGACACGACCGCCGAGCGCAGCGGGAGCGAGGACATGAAGCGCAAAAGCGAGACGGTCGTCGTCGGTACGGGCAGCGGCACACAGGAGGTCGTGGTGACGAACCGCGTCTATCCGCGCTACGTCGGGGCACTCGTGGTCTGCGAAGGCGGCGGCAGCGCGGGCGTGCGCCTTGCCGTGACGCAGGCGGTCAGCGCTCTGACGGCGCTGCCGAGCGACAAGATCACCGTATTACAGGGGAAACCATGAAAATCATTATTTTTGGGAGGAAGAACATGAAAAAGCTGTGGAAACGGAACATGGTGGCGGGAGCGGTCTTACTGCTCGTGTGCGGGGCAATTTTTCTGAACGGACGCTACGCGCAGCAGGTGGAGGAGACCGACAAGATCCTCGGGCAGGCCACGCTGGTGGACGGCGCGGAGGGCGACGCGGAGGAGGTCTCCGGCGAAGCGCTGCCGGGCGACTATTTCGCCGCCGCGCGGCTCACGCGCCAGCAGGCCCGCGACAGCGCGCTGAGCCTTCTGCAGGAGGCGAGCGGCGCGGCGGAGGTCGATGAGGCGGCAGCGGCCGAGGCAGCGCAGAGCATCCAGACGCTCGCGGCCTACACGCTCGCCGAGGCGCAGATCGAAAACATGATCACCGCCAAGGGCTACACGGACTGCGTGGTCTTCATGGCCGACGACGGTGTGAGCGTGGTGGTCTCGGCGGGCGAGGGCGGCCTGCAGACCGAGGACATCGCGAGGATCACCGACATCGTCAAGCAGGAGACCGAGCTGACCGCCGACTGCATCAAAATATTAGAAGTAAATTAGCTGTTGTAATTTGCGCCAAAAGATGGTAGAATACTGATAATTGAGCATAGCGTATGCTGAGTATCACTACCGTACAGCAAGGAGAGACAGCAATGGGCGAAAACCGCGAATATCTGACGCAGTCCGCGAGCGACGGCAGCATCAACATTTCCGAGGATGTTGTGGTCGCGATCGCGTCCGAGGCCATCGGCGAGATCGAGGGCGTCGGCGCCATGATGACTACCATGACCGAGCAGCTCACCGAGCAGTTCATGGGCAAGAAGCCCGCACGCGGCATCCGCATGGACATTCAGGACGGTGAGATCACGCTGGACGTTTACCTGACGGTGAAATATGGCTTCGCCATTCCCGAGACCGCCGCCAAGGTGCAGGACGCCGTGATGAGCGCGGTCGAGACGATGACGGGCTTTTCCGTCCGGACGGTCAACGTCCACGTGGGCGGCATCAGCTTCAACTAACAAGAAAGAGAAAAGGACGAAACGTCTATGGTTCGCAATACTGCAAGAGAGATCGCCGTGCATCTGGCCTATGAACTCAGCTTCACCGACAAAACGGCGGAGGAGCTGGTCGCCGAGCGGCTCAGCCGCGACGGCTTTGCCGAGCTGGCAGGCGAGGATGAGCTTTACAGCGAAGCGCCCAACGCCAAGCAGGCGGAGTATATCCGCGCGCTCGTGTGCGGCGTGGCCGACCACGCGCCGGAGCTGGACGAATTTATCGCTAGGTACGCCAAGGGCTGGAGCTTTGACCGCATCCCGCTCGTGGCCTCCGCCATCATGCGCGTGGCGATGTACGAGATCCTCTATTTCCGCGATGTGCCGAACTCCGTCGCCATCAATGAGGCGGTGGAGATCGCCAAGAAGTACGAAACGCCCGAGACCGTAAAGTTTATCAACGGCATCCTCGGCTCGTTCGTGCGCGCGGAGATCAGCGCAGAATAAGCGAAGAGGCAGAGCACCGCGCACAGCGGCGCTCTGCTTTGTACATCCGGCATCTGCAAAGGAAAACCGCTTCACAGGAGAACACATGGAACAGCAAATGATCTTCTCGGTCAGCGAGGCAAACAATTTCATCAAGGCTCTGCTCGACCGTGTGCCGCAGCTGCAGGAGATCTTCGTGCGCGGCGAGATCTCGAACTATAAGCTCTATCCCTCGGGCCACCACTACTTCACGCTCAAGGACGCCGAGGGCGCGATGCGCTGTGTGCTGTTCAAGGGAAACGCCCTGCGTCTGCGCTTCCGTCCCGAGAACGGCATGAAGGTCATCGCCTTCGGGCGCATCAGCGTATTCCCGCGCGACGGGGCCTATCAGCTTTATGTCTCCGAGCTTTCGCCGGAGGGCGTGGGCGACCTGCACGTCGCCTTTGAGCAGCTCAAGGCGCAGCTGGAGCGCGAGGGGCTTTTCGATCCCGCGCACAAAAAGCCGCTGCCGAGGTACCCGAAAACCATCGCCGTCATCACCTCGCCCGCCGGCGCGGCGGTGCATGATATGCTCCGCATTCTCCGCGCGCGCTGGCCGCTGACGGAGGTCAAGCTCCTCGGTGTGCGCGTGCAGGGGACCGAGGCCCCGCCGGAGATCGTCGGCGCGCTGCGCTACGCGAACAAATACAAGGTCGCGGACCTCATCATCACGGGCCGCGGCGGCGGCTCCATCGAAGACCTCTGGGCGTTCAACGACGAGCGCGTGGCGCGCGCCATTTATGAATCGGAGATCCCTGTCATCTCCGCCGTCGGCCACGAGCCGGACGTCACCATCGCCGACTATGTCGCGGACGCGCGGGCGTCCACGCCGTCGAACGCCGCAGAGATCGCCGTGCCCGACCGGAATGACGTCCGCGCCCGGCTCACGGCGCTGGAGCGAGGCATGACCAAAACAGAGGAAAGCCGCCTTTCCGCGCTGCGCGAGCGGCTGACCGCATTGGAGCGAAAGCGCGTGCTGCGCGACCCGATGGCCTTCATCGCGGACAAGCGTCTGCTGCTCGACTACACACAGAAGAATCTCGCCTCGCTTGCGGAAAAGCAGGTGGGGGAGCGGCGGCAGCGCTTTGCGGCGCTGTGCGCGTCGCTCCACGCGATGAGCCCGCTCGCGGTGCTCGCGCGCGGCTATGCCGTGGCGCGGACGGCGGACGGCACGGTGCTCCGCAGCGCGGACGAGGTGACCGTCGGCGAGACGATCGACGTGACGCTCGGATGGGGCAGCCTGGCCTGTACGGTCAACGAAACGAGAGGAGAGAACAGCCATGGCAAAAAGCTTTGAGGATAACATCACACGGCTCGAGGAGATCGTGTCGCAGCTCGAGCGCGGCGACGCGAAGCTGGCCGACTCGCTCAAGCTCTTTGAGGAGGGGACGAAGCTCGTCAACGCCTGCGGAAAAATGCTCGACGAGGCGGAGCAGAAGGTCGTGCGCCTGACCAGGGGCGCGGACGGCGCGCCGGTCGAAGCCCCCTTTGCTGCGGAGGAATAACGCATGGAACAAGAACTGTTTGCCCTCCGTATGGAGGAATACCGCACGATGGTCGAGGACTTTCTTGCCGCGCAATGTATCGCCGCGGACGAGCCCTACGCGCGGCTGCTCGACGCCATGCGCTACAGTCTCACCGCGGGCGGCAAGCGCCTGCGGCCGATCCTGACGCTGGAATTCTGCCGCCTTTGCGGCGGCGACATTCGTGCCGTGCTTCCCGCCGCCTGCGGCGTGGAGCTGCTGCATACCTATTCGCTCATCCACGACGATCTGCCGTGCATGGACGACGACGATCTGCGCCGCGGCAAGCCGTCGAACCACAAGGTGTTCGGCGAGGCCACCGCCGTGCTGGCGGGCGACGCGCTGCAGGCGCTCGCCTTTGAAACGGGGCTCTCCGCGCCGCTTGCGCCGGAGCGCGCGCTGCGCTGCGCTCAGATTTTGACGCACGCCGCGGGTCATGCCGGCATCTGCGGCGGCCAGCAGCTCGACCTCGAATGGGAGGGCCGCTCCCTCGACCGCGATGAGCTGATGGCAATTCATCTGCGCAAGACGAGCGCGCTCATCCGCGCGGCCTGCCTGATGGGCGTCGCCGCCGCGGGCGGCACGGCGGAGCAGGCGGATGCGGCGCAGCGCTATGCCGACGCGCTCGGCCTCGCCTTCCAGATCCGCGACGATATGCTCGACGTGATCGGCGACGAGGCGACCTTCGGCAAGCCCATCGGCTCGGACAAGGCGGAGGAAAAGACCACCTTCGTCGATCTCCTCGGCCTTGCGGCGTGCGAGTGTGAGGTCGTGCGTCTGACGGACGAGGCGCTCTCCGCGCTCGGTCCGTTCGGCGGAGAAGCGGACTTCCTCGCCGCGCTCTCGCGCAGCATGGAAACACGGAACAAGTAACGCCCGGCAGGGCGGAGGCCCGAAGGTCTCCGCCCTGTTTTGCGTCGTTCACAAAAATTTTGCAGTGAATATCGCGCTGTATATCTTGTATATTTCCGCACGATGGTCTATAATGACTATAATTTGACATGACGGCGGTATCCCGCGCTCCTGCCGGGCCGCCCGAAAACAACAGCAAGGGGATACTACGTTGATCTTGGACCGAATTCATTCGCCGGAAGACCTCCGGGCGCTCGACGGCTCGGAGCTTCCGCTTCTCTGCGACGAGCTGCGCAGCTTTCTTGTCACGCAGGTCTCGCACACCGGCGGGCACCTCGCCTCGAACCTCGGCGTGGTGGAGCTGACCGTCGCCATCCACCGCGTGTTCGACACGGCGCGCGACCGCCTCGTTTTTGACGTGGGGCATCAGTGCTACGTCCATAAAATACTCACCGGACGCGCGGACCGGTTTCCGACGCTGCGGCAGCTCGGCGGCATCTCGGGCTTTCCAAAGCCCTGCGAGAGCGTACACGACGCCTTCATCGCCGGTCATGCCTCCAACTCCGTCTCCGTGGCGCTCGGCATGGCACGCGCCCGCACGATGCTGCATGAGGATCACAGCGTTCTCGCCCTCATCGGCGACGGCGCGCTCACCGGCGGTCTTGCTTACGAGGGACTCAACAACGCCGGTGCCTCCGGCGAACCGCTGATCGTTATCCTCAACGACAACGGCATGTCCATCGACCGCAACGTCGGCGCGATGAGCGAGCATCTCTCACGCCTGCGCACGAAGCCGGAATACTTCGCCTTCAAGAAGGCGTACCACAATGCGCTGAGTGGCTCCGCCGCCGGACGCGCGCTCTATCGCTTCAACCATTCGCTCAAAACGGGACTCAAAAAGGCCATGCTGCCCAACGCCACGATGTTTGAGGACATGGGCTTCGCCTACCTTGGCCCTGTGGACGGGCACGACCTCGCGCAGCTCACCACCACGCTCGAATGGGCGCGGGAGATGAAGCGCCCGGTGCTCGTCCACGTCCGCACGCAGAAGGGACAAGGCTACGCGCCCGCCGAGCGTGAGCCGTGGAAATTCCACGGCGTCGGGCCGTTCGACGCCGCGGCCGGCGCGGTGCCGCAGGCAAAGGAGAGCTTTTCCTCCGTCTTCGGCGCGGCGCTCACGGAGCTGGCCGAGGAGGACCCGCGCGTATGCGCGATCACCGCGGCGATGGAGGACGGCACAGGTCTCACGCCCTTTGCCAAACGTTTTCCCGACCGCTTTTTTGACGTCGGCATCGCCGAGGGACACGCCGCCGCGATGGCGGCGGGCCTTGCCAAGCAGGGCGCGCTCCCGGTATTCGCCGTGTATTCGAGCTTTCTCCAGCGCGCCTACGACCAGCTGCTGCACGATGTGGCGCTGAGCGGACTGCACGTCGTCTTTGCGGTCGACCGCGCGGGCCTGGTCGGCGCGGACGGTGCGACGCATCACGGCGTGATGGACACGGTATTCTTATCCGGCATCCCGAATATGACGGTGCTTTGCCCCGCGAGCTTCGCGGAGCTGCGTGCCATGCTGCGCCGCGCGCTTTTTGAAATGACCGGCCCGGTCGCCATCCGCTATCCGCGCGGCGGCGAGGGCGCCTTCACCGCCGATACGAGCGCCGGGGATTTTGCCGAGCTGCGCGCGGGGGAGGACATCACGCTCTGCGCCTACGGCACGATGCTCAACAACGTGCTCGGCGCGGCGGAGCTGCTGCACGGGCAGGGCATCGAGGCACGGGTGGTCAAGCTCAACCGCATTTCGCCGTTCCGCGGCGGTGAGCTTTCCAGGATCTTCGGCACAACGAAGCGGCTGCTGGTCGCGGAGGAATGCTCGGGCGTGGGCTGCATCGGCCAGCGCATCGCGGCGATCCTCGCCGAGGAGGGACACGAGCCGCAGAAGCTCACGCTCTGCAACCTCGGGCGCAGGTTCATCGAGCAGGGAAGCGTCGGCGAGCTGTACCGTCAATGCGGACTGGACGCGCAGAGCCTTGCGCGCACGGCAAAGGAGGTCTGCCAATGAGTGCAAAGGAACGATTGGATGTCGCGCTCGTTGCGCGCGGCCTTGCCGAAACGCGCGCCAAGGCGCAGGCGAGCATCATGAGCGGCATCGTCTATGTGAACGGGCAAAAGGTCGATAAGGCCGGCGCGCCGGTCGCCGCCGACGCGGAGATCGAGGTGCGCGGCAACACGCTGCGCTATGTCAGCCGCGGCGGACTCAAGCTCGAAAAGGCGATGGCGGAATTTCCCATCACACTGATGGGCTGTGTCTGCGCCGACATCGGCGCGTCCACCGGCGGCTTCACCGACTGTATGCTGCAAAACGGCGCGAAAAGGGTCTACGCCGTGGACGTCGGCTACGGTCAGCTCGACTGGAAGCTCCGCAGCGACGAGCGCGTGGTGTGCATGGAGCGCACGAACGCGCGCTACCTCACGCATGAGCAGATCCCCGACGAGCTGGATTTCGCGTCCGTGGACGTGTCGTTCATCTCGCTCAAGCTCATTCTGCCCGCGCTCGCGGGACTTCTGAAGCCGGACGGTCACGCCGTCTGCCTCGTCAAGCCGCAGTTCGAGGCGGGACGGGAAAAGGTCGGCAAAAAGGGCGTCGTGCGCGATCCCGCCGTGCATCTGGAGGTGCTCGAGCACTTTCTGGAGCACGCAAAGGAAAGTCACTTTACCGTCCTTGGCCTGACGTACTCTCCCATTCGCGGCCCCGAGGGGAACATTGAATACCTCGGCTATCTCTCACGCGCGGAGGAGGAGCAGCCGATCCATGACCTGAAGGCTCTGGTCGAGGCGTCCCACGCGGCGCTGGAGGAAAAGAAAGGCGAAAACGATGCTTAAAAAGGTGATACTTTGTCCCAACCCCTACCGCGACCACGAGCTGACCGTCGCCAAGGAGGCCAAGCGCATCCTTGACAGCGTTCACTGTCCGAACGTCGTGTGCGTGCCCTTCCGCAACGAAGAAAAGCCCGAGGGCTACGGCCTCGATATCCGTCCGCTCCAGCAGGAGCTGCGCGGCGCGGACATGATCATCGCCTTCGGCGGCGACGGCACGATCCTGCACCTTTCCAAGACCGCGGCGCACCGCGACATTCCGGTGCTCGGTGTGAACCTCGGCTCGCTCGGCTTCATGGCGGAGCTGGAGCAGAAGGAGCTCAGCCGCCTCGGTGAGCTGATGGACGAAAAATACACGGTCGAGAGCCGCATGATGCTCGACGTCAGCGTGGTGCGCGAGGGGCGCGTCATCTACTCCAACCTCGCGCTCAACGAGGCGGTCGTGACCCGCGGAGCGGTGTCCCGCGTGATCCGGCTCCACATCCGGACCGAGCAGGGACGGCTGCTCGATGTGACGGGCGACGGCGTGATCGTCGCGAGCCCGACCGGCTCCACGGCCTATTCGCTCTCGGCGGGCGGGCCGGTCGTCGAGCCCACGGCGCGCAACCTCATCGTCAGCCCGATCTGCGCGCACAGCGTACACGCCAACTCCTATGTGCTCTCGCCGGAGCGCACCGTCACCGTGCAGACGGAAAAGACCGGCTACAAGCCGATCTTTCTCTCCGCCGACGGCGGGCGGGCGTTCTCGCTGCGCAACGGCGACGCCGTGGAGATCCGGCGTTCAAAATATGAAACAAAGCTCGTAAGGCTTTCCAATAAGAGCTTTTGCGATATCCTGCAAAAAAAGATGTTGATGGGAGTGTTGGGACATGAAGAATAACCGACAGGAGAAGATTCTGGCCATCATTGAGGCCGAGCCGATCGAAACACAGGAGCAGCTTTTGGCGAAGCTGCAGGAGCAGGGCATTGAGAGCACGCAGGCGACCATCTCGCGTGATATCAAGCAGCTCCACCTCATCAAGGAGCCGGTCGGCGGCGGGCGCTACCGCTATGCTGTGAGCGCGCAGAAGATCAAGCTCAACTTTGCCGGCAGATTGCAGGTCATCCTGCGCGAGAGCATCCTCAGCGCCGACCGCGCGCAGAACCTCGTCGTGGTGAAGATGATGCCGGGCCTCGGCCCCGCGGCGGGCTCCGCCTTCGACGGCATGGAGATCCCCGCTATCGTCGGCACGGTCAGCGGCGACGACACGGTGCTCGTCGTGCTGCGCGACGAGCAGAGCGCGGCGGAATTCTGCGCCGAGCTGACCGCCATGATCAAGTAAAAAGGGGAGAAGGCCGCAATGCTTCAGCTTCTCCACATCGAAAACATCGCCGTCATCGAGCGCGCGGACATCTCGTTCCGCGCGGGCTTCAACGCGCTCACCGGCGAGACCGGCGCCGGCAAGTCCATCGTTATCGACTCGCTCGGCGCGGTGCTCGGCGCGCGCACCTCGCGCGACCTGATCCGCACGGGTGCGGCCAAGGCCTTCGTCAGCGCGGAATTTGACGGCGTGGACGCCTCGCTTCCCGTGCTCGCCGAGCTCGGCGTCGAGCCGGAGGACGGCGTGCTGCTGCTCCAGCGCGACATCTATGCAGACGGCAAGAACATCTGCCGCGCGAACGGACGGCCCATCACGGTCGCCCAGCTGCGCGCCCTGGGGACGAGCCTGCTCAACATCCACGGCCAGCACGAGGGCACGCAGCTGCTCGACGAGGAGCAGCACGGCGCGTATCTCGACCGCTTCGCCCGGATCGACGGCCTGCTGGAAGCCTATACCGAGCGTTATCAGGCGGCGCGTGAAACACGGCGGCAGATCGAGGCGCTTCAAATGGATGAGGCGGAAAAGGCCCGCCGCGTCGACACGCTGCGCCACCAGATCGCCGAGCTGGAGCGCGCGGAGCTGCGCGACGGCGAGGAGGAAGAGCTCCTTGCACGGCGCGAGCTGCTGCGCAACGCCGAAAAGTTCATGGACGCCTTCGCCGCGGCGGACTACGCCCTCTCCGGCGGAGACGACGGCCTCGGCGCGGCGAGCCAGCTCAGGAACGCGGAGAACGCGCTCCACGGTGTGCGCGCCCTCGGCGCTCGGTTTTCCGAGCTGTGCGAGCGGCTGGAGAGCCTGTATTCCGACGTTTACGACCTTGCCGAAACGGTGCGCGACCTGAGAAGCGAGATGGACTTTTCCCCGCAGGAGCTCGACGCGGTGGAGAGCCGCGCCGACCAGCTCTATCGCCTCAAGAAAAAGTACGGCGCGACGGTCGGCGAGATGCTCGATTACCTCGAGCGCAGTAAAAAGGAGCTTGACGAGATCGAGTACGCGGACGACCGCATCGTGCAGCTTCAGGGGACGCTTGCCAAGCAGGAAAAGGAAATGCTCGCCGCAGCGCGCACGCTTTCCGACGCGCGCAAGGC
>CALDMA010000243.1 GCA_937915075.1 uncultured Oscillospiraceae bacterium | reverse complement strand
ATCTACACCGGGCAGACGGTCGCCGAGGTGGTTGCGGAGATCTGCGGCGACATCCCCGTGCTCGTCGAGACCGTCTACCGCAACATCAAGCTCTACGGCTGGCTGCCCATCGCCTCGGCGCGCGACAGCCTCGTGCAGGTGCTCTTTGCCATCGGCGCGTGGCTGCACACGGACGAGAACGGCACGCTGCGCGTGCAGAAGCTCTGGAACGGCACGGCAAGCGTCCTCGGCCCCGGAAGCGTCCACGCGGCGAACATCCAGGTCAAGTACCTCGACCCCGTCAGCGCGGTCGCCGTCACCGAGCACCAGTACATTGCCGGCACGGAGGACGTCACACTCTTCGAGGGCACGGCCCAGCAGGGCGACGTGATCGAGTTCGACGAGCCGGCGCACACGCTCTCCGCCGAGGGCTTCACCATCCTCGAGAGCGGCGCGAACTACGCCGTCCTCTCTGCGGGCACCGGCAAGCTCACCGGCAAGAGCTACGTCCACAACCGGCGCGTCATCACGCGCACCGTGACCGAGGGCGCGGCCGAGAACGTCGAGGAGATCACCGACGCGACGCTCGTCTCGCTCGTCAACTCCTCCGCGGTCGCGCAGCGCATGGCAGCCTATTACGCCTGCCGCGAGCAGCTCACCGTGGACATCAACCCCGCAGCCGAGCACGCCGGGCACGTTGTCTCGCTCTGGAATGAGTGGGACAAGCAGCAGACGCTCGCCTGCATCGCCTCGCGCGAGACGAAGATCTCCGGTCTGCTCAAGTCCCGCACCTCGGCACTCGTCGGCTTTCTTCCTCCCCAGCCGGAATCATCGGAGTATTTTGACGAGCGCGTGCTGCTCACCGGCTCCGGCACTTGGACCGTGCCGGAGGGCGTGACCACCTACACCAAGGTGCTCATCGGCGGCGGGCAGGGCGGCAAGCGCGGCGGTAAGGGCGAGGACGGCAAGCAGCGAACGGCGTCCTGGTCAGAGGGTATGTATACAAGATACAACTGGTCGGGCTATCTCCCCGGTGCGATCTCCAAGGGCGGCGTCGGCGGCGAGGGCGGCGTCGGCGGAAAGGTGCTGGTCGAAACGGTCAACGACGCCACACCGGGCGAGAGCATCGCCTATTCCTGCGGCGCGGCGGGCGCGGGCGCAACCACAGACGGAGTCGAGGGCGAAAACGGCACAGCGACCACGATGGGCGGCTCGTCGAGCGACAGCGGCTCATCCAGCAATATCGGCTACACCGACCCCGTGACCGGCGAGGTATTCGCCGCAAAGGGCGACACCGGTATCGCAGGCGGCGACAGCGGCGGCTGCTCCGACGTCAGCGCATACCCAAATCCGACCGTGAGCGGCTGTCTCTACGTCGGGCAGGGCATCGCGGAGGCGACCGACGTAGTGGACGAGGACGGCAAAGTCTGGAAGAGCGGCGCATGGCTGCTCTACAACAACACTCAGCAAATTTACGGTACGGGCAACAGCGCGAGCTACGATGGGGATCTGAGCCACGGTGCGGTCGAAAGCTCCGCGTCCTGCTCCGGCCCCTCCGGCGCAGCGGTCGGCGCAAACGGAGTCGACAGCAGCACGAGCGGCATGGTCGCCAATGCGGGCCGCGAAAAGAGCGGTAGCACTGTCACAGGGCTCTATGCGGGCGCTCGCAGCGGCTACGCCGTCAACGGCGCGAATGCGGTGATAGTTCCCCAAAAGCCGAGCGCTTACGGCAAGGGCGGGCGCGGCGGACACGGCGGCGGCGCGGGCGGCTGCGGCGGCTATTCAGCATCCGGTAAAACCACCACCAGCAGCGTGACGCAGAGCACTGGCTACGGGACCGGCGGCGTTGGCACAGGCGGACTCGGCTCGGACGGCGGCGAGGCGGGCGACGGCTGCATCATCATCTACTACCGCAAGAAAAAGGAGCTGCAGTCCGGCCCGCTCGTGACCAGCAACAACTACGGCCTGCTCGATTCCCTCGGGCGGAGAATGATCGTTTAAGGAGGTATCTATGCCGAACGATTATTACACCATGCTCTACACCGGCGAGAAGACCGACGAGCTATTGCAGCGCGTGGACGAGGGCGAGATCATCCTCCCCTCCTCGACGGCGGGC
>CALDMA010000242.1 GCA_937915075.1 uncultured Oscillospiraceae bacterium | reverse complement strand
CCTGCGCGAGTTCTGTACCGAAAGCGGCCGCGGCGAGCTGCTGCGCGAGTGGGACGCCGCGAGGAACGGCGGCATGACGCCGTCCGACGTTTCTTTCGGAAGCCATCAAAAGGTCTGGTGGCGCTGTTCGGCAGGACATTCCTACGATTCGGTCGTCAAGAGCCGCGTGCAGGGGACGAGCTGCCCCGTCTGCGCGGGGCGCGTTATCCTGCCGGACGAAAACTCCCTCGCGGCAAGGTACCCCGCGCTTGCCGCCGAGTGGGACACAGAAAAGAATGCATCCCTGCTCCCGACGCAGGTCGCCGCGGGGACGCTGAAAAAGGTCTGGTGGAAATGTGCCAAGGGGCACAGCTATTTCTCGTCCGTAGCATCCCGTGTACGCGGCTCAGGCTGTCCAGTCTGCGGGGGAAAGGCGGTCGTCCCCAGTGAAAACGACCTCGCCTCCCAATACCCGCAGCTTGCCGCGCAATGGGACGCTGCGAAAAACGGCACCCTGACGCCGGAGGCGGTACTCCCCGGCTCCAACCGCCGCGTGTGGTGGCGCTGCGAAAAGGGACATTCCTACCCCGCCGCCATCTCCCACCGTGTGCGGAGCGGGAGCGATTGTCCGTTTTGCGCCAATCGCAAGGTCCTGCCCGGCTTCAACGACCTCGCGACGATAGAGCCGGTCGTTGCCTCGCAATGGCATCCGACGCGAAACGGCAGCCTCACGCCGCAGCAGGTGACATCCGGCAGCAGCCGGGGGGTCTGGTGGCTCTGCGAGAGAGGTCATGCGTGGCGGTCGGTCGTCAGCAGCCGCACGGGAAAGCAGCGCTGCGGCTGTCCCATCTGCGCGGGTCGACCGCTGAGCCGATGCACGGCGATATTAAGTGAACCTCCGGCGGAGCCGGTGAAAATAAGTGCCCCAACCGCGGGGAGCCGCGGAAAAAATACAGTAGGAGGAAGTATATGAAACGCAAAATCCTATCCATCCTGTTAGCGTTCGTAATGACGCTGACACTCCTGCCGACATCGTTGATGGCGGCGGAGCCAACCTATAGCGACACTGCAGGTCACTGGGCCGAGGACTCCATCGAACGCTGGAGCGACCACGGCATCATCCAGGGCAGCAACGGCGAGTTTGACCCCAACGGTCAGCTCACCTGCGCGCAGCTCGCGACCATCCTTGCGAAGCTCCTGAAGCTGCCCGCCGCGAAGGACGCGGGCTTCACCGACAACAAAGCGGATGCGTGGTATTATGACGCCATCAACCGCTGCGCGGCCGCCGGCATCCTCAACGGCAACGGCGACGGCACAGTGACGCCCGAAGCCCCCATCACCCGCGAGCGTGCCATGGTCATGCTGGCCCGTGCGCTCGGCATCGAGCCGCTGCGCAACCCCGACCTGACCAAGTACACCGACGCCGCGCAGGTCTCTGCCTACGCGCAGGGCTACGTTGCCGCGCTCATTGAGGCCGGCATCGTGGGCGGCGTGACCGCCGACGAGCTCGCCCCGCAGGCGAACATCAACCGCGCGTCCACCGTCACCATCCTCGACCGCGCCATCGACACCTACGCCGATGAGGCGGGCGCGACCGTCAAGGCCGACGGCGGTCTGACGCTCGTCGTCGCCGACGACGTGACCGTGACCGGCGACGTGGACAAGCTGCTCGTTCCCGCCGATAACGTGGAGGTGACCGTCAGCGGCAGCAAGAACATCGACGACATCACCGTGACCGGCGACAACTCCAAGGTCATTCTGAACAACTCCACCGCGAACGACGTGACGCTCGACGGCAAGAACGCCGAGCTTGAGACCAAGAGCGGCTCTAAGGTCGAGAACGTCAGCGTGACCGAGGACGCCAAGGGCGCGACCGTCAATGCGGGCAGCGGCACGACCGTCAAGAACGTCGAGAACAGCGCGGCGGATACCACCGTCACCGGCTCCGGCACGGTGAAGAACGTCGCGTCCGACACCGACATCACCGTTGAGACCAAGAACACCAACGTGGAGAACAGCGGCGACGAGAAGATCACCGTCACCGACGCCAAGGGCAAGGAAACCACTGTCAAGCCCGGAACTTCCACCACCGTGAACAAGGAGACCACCGGCTCCGGCGGCGGTTACAGCCACAGCCACAGCTACGATACCAGCAAGTGGGTGTTTGACGATGTAACGCATTGGCGCGCCTCTACCTGCGGCCATAACCTCAAGATCGACGAGGCCACGCACACATACGATAATAACAATGTCTGCACGGTCTGCGGTCAGGTCAAGGTGGACGTAGCGGTTGCCAAGATCGGCAGCCAGAATTATAAGACACTCCCCGAGGCGGTTGCCGCGGCGACCGACGGCGCGACCGTGACGCTGCTGGGGGATGTGACTGTTCAGGTCGTTATCCCTGCCGAGAAGAAGCTTACGCTTGATCTGAACGGAAAGACGATCACGCATAGTGGGACCGCGATCATCAACAACGGCACGCTGATCGTGAAGAACGGCACGGTCGTCTCTACCGGAAATTGCGGCATCGGTGTCGGCGACAGCTCTGATACCACCATTGAGAGCGGTGTGACGGTCAACGCGCAGGAAAGCGCCGTGATTACGAGCAAATCCACCGGCGCGTCCATTACCATCAACGGCGGCACCTTTACCTCGACTGACAATGCTGTTATCGCCGGTAACGGCAGCGCCCGCGATGGCGAACCCAATACCATCACCATCAACGGTGGTACATTTAACGGCGGAATTACGAGCGCTGGTTACATCGCCTGCGGCATCTACGCGCCGTGGAAGGACATTATCACCGTCAACGGCGGTACCTTCAACATCACGAACGGTATTGGTGTGGTCGCGCGGGCTGGCCAAACTACCATTAACGGGGGCACCTTTATTTGCACCGGGAGCGCGAAAGGCGGCGTAGGAGACAAACATTTTGACATGGACGCTGCGCAGGCCTTGTATTTCGATGCGTCCGACCCTGCCTATCCGGCATATAATTCCGAGACGGACTATATTAAGGTCACCGGCGGCACGTTCAGCAGCGACCCGAGCGCGTATGTGGCCGAGGGGTATGTGGTTGATGAAAAGGAGGATGGTGTCTATGTTGTCCGCGCCGCCAAGCCGGGTGAAACGGCAGAGAATCCGATCTGGATCGAGACCGCTTCCGATCTGGAAAAGATCGAAAACTCCGGTGTCTACACCTATTACAAGGTCGCGGACAACGTGACTGAAATCGACTGCACCGATGTTTCGCGGCTTCATCTTTACGGTGAATTTGATGGAAACAGCGCTACCCTCAAGAATCTCAGAAATTCTCTGTTCCAATATGTCGGCAACGGCAAGGAAACTGAGGAAACGACCGTTCTGAAGAATTTCACGGCTGTCATGAACACTCCGAATTCCCTGGTGTTCACCATTGCGGGACCGAGCACCAAGTTTGAAGGTGTTAAGGTCTCCGGCTATATGGAAGGCTACTGGAACATGGGTGCTTTCGTCAACTACGGTTCGGCAAATTATGATGATAGTGGCTTTGACTACACGGTCGAGTTTGCGCAGTGCTCCTGCGACGCCACCATCATCAGCAAACAGAATAACTCTGCCGCCGTTCTGGTGGGACACACCTACCCCGGAGCAGGAAAAGCCGTGATCAAGCTTGACTCTGCAACCAATACCGGCATTGATGGTGCTACGATGCGTCTAAATGGTGGTACAAACGGCTACAAGTACTACGGAGTAGGCAACGCAACTGTTTATCTTGGTGATGCAACGAAAGAAAAAGAAAAACTCCCTACTGATAATGTAACTCAACTTAACGTTGTGACACCTACGAAGAACTCAGACGGCATTTACACGGTAACGGTTCAAGAAGGTGCCACCGCCAAAGCGCAGCTGACGGCGCAGTTGACTGCCTATACTGATGGCACTGAGATCTCGAACTTGAGAGGGATCACCTTCACCTTGGGTGAAAGCACTGCGGTCGAGAATGGCAATGTTTTTGATAAGGTCGAGAGTGTTCAGATCAAGAACGAAATGACCGCGAGCGGCCGTCCCGCTTATACACTTGAGAATGGGGTGCTTACGGTCTACACCAATACCACAGAAAACTATGTAACCGGTAAGGTAAGCGTTACGGTTTCTCAGTATGATGCCGAAAATAAGCTGTGCGCCATCGGCTCGCTGGTTCTTGCTGAGAAGGAAACGACTGATGCCGAACAATGGACAATTAAGTAATCGCGGCGCGTTGAAAGTCTCCAAATCGAAATGCACATAGTCACACACCCAAAGCGCCCGAGTACTGCTCGGGCGCTTGCCCTTTTTCATCTCTCCCAATTATCCTTGCTTCGCCGGTGCCCGGCTCGCTCCGCCCGCTCCGGCGGGACGCACTTTTCTCCGCCGCGCTTTTCCTCGGAGGGCCTCGAAATTTGTCGAGCATTTCTTCGTCAAATCGCACGCATTCCGGTTGAAATTTTAAGATGTTTGTGCTATTTTAGACAACAGAGAAAATCGTGTTCAAAAACACATCGGGGAGGCAATCAAAACTGCATGGAGCGGCGAAGATCGGTTTTGTTGGCGGATGCCAACGAGGAGTTCCGCACGATGCTGCGGGACGCAATGGAAGAGACAGGCTTATTCACGGTCGAGCTTGCCTGCAATGGGCATGAGGTTCTGGAAAGGGTACGCGCGCACGAGCCGGAGCTGCTCGTTCTGGACCCGGCACTACCGGGCATGGACGGCATCCGCGTCCTGCGGCAGCTGCGGCGCGAGGGCTGCGCGAGCGAGATATTTCTCATCTCCGCCTTCGTGTCCGATCACATGCTGGCGGAGGCGACGGAGCTGCGGGTCGATTATTTCCTGCCCAAGCCCTTCGCCTTTGAGGCGCTGTTTGACCGGATGCGCGGCACAGCGGCGCAGAGCGCGCGCAGCGCGCTGCACCCGCCCTCCCTGCTTGTGACCTCCATCCTGCATGAGCTTGGGATGTCGCCCGGTCTCAAGGGCTACGGCTATATTCACGACGCCGCGCTGCTTGCGCTGGACGATCCCTCTTTGCTGCACGCCGTCACCAAGGTCATCTATCCCTGTGTCGCGCGTCGGAACGGCACGACCGCCTTCTGCGTGGAGCGCGCCATCCGTCACGCCATTGAGATCACCTGGGAGCGCGGTGACCGTGATGTCTGGAACCGGTATTTCGGCCATCTGTGCGCGGACGGCGGAAAGCCCGCCAACGGGATGTTCCTTGCCGAGCTTGTGGAAGCTCTGAAATGCGAAAAGCTGGGCTGAGCGCAATGCGCTCAGCCCTTTTTTTCAAATTCCGCGGCGACATCCGCCAGCAAGTCGCGGATGTGCAGGTGCTGCGGGCAGACCTTTTCACATTTGCCGCAGCGGATGCAGTCGGAGGCCTTGCCGCCGCTCTTGGTGTAGACCTCATTATAATAGTAGTCCGCGTTCCAGTCGCGGTGGATCTGCTTGGCGTTCATCACCGCGAAGAGGTCAGGGATCGAGATGTGCCGCGGGCAGCCGGCCGTGCAGTAGCGGCAGGCCGTACAGGGAATGAGACCCTTGCTGCGGAAGATCTCCTGCACCCTTTTGACCGCGGCAAGCTCCGTCTCGTCGAGCGGCCTGAAGTCGCGCATGAAGGCAATGTTGTCCTCCACCTGCTGCAGGTCACTCATGCCGGAGAGCACCATCCTGATGCCCGGGAAGCCCGCCGCGAAGCGGATGGCGTAGCTCGCGCTGCTGCCGCCGTGCAGGGCGTCCAGCACCGCCGCGGCGTCCTCCGGCAGGCGGGCAAGATTGCCGCCCTTGACCGGCTCCATCACGATGACCGGCTTGCCGTGCTTCCGGCAGACCTCGTAGCACCTGCGGCTCTGCACGGCGGGATCGTCGTAGTCCACATAGTTGAATTGCAGCTGCACGGCCTCGAGCTGCGGGTATTCGGTCAGGATGCGGTCGAGCATCTCCGCGCTGTCGTGGAACGAGATGCCGACGTGGCGCACCTTGCCCTCGGCCTTGAGCGCGAACGCCGTCTCATAGGCGCGGCAGGCCTTGAAATGCTCAAAATTTTTCATGCTCTGCGCGTGCATCAGGTAGAAGTCGAAATCGTCCACGCCGCAGGCGGCGAGCTGGCTTTCAAAAAAGGGCCGGATGTCCGCCTCCGTTTTGAAAAAGTTCGCCGTCAGCTTGTTGGTCAGAACATAGTCCTCACGCGGATAGCGGCTCGTCAGGCAAGCCTTCAGCGCCGTTTCGCTTCTCCCGTCCAGATAGCCGTGGGCGGTGTCAAAATAGTTGAAGCCGGCCGCCAGAAAGGCGTCCACCATCTGCCGCGTCTGCACGAGGTCCACCTCCTCGCCCTGCATCGGCAGGCGCATAAAGCCAAAGCCAAGATTCTTTTTGATCTTTTCCATGTCCGCTTCTCCTCTCGTTTCCCATCCGACGTCGGTCCGTTGTTTTTTTATGATAGCATAACTTGCGCCGCGCGGAAATACCCTTTTCTCGTTTTTTAACAAAACTTACCTCCTTTCGCTCTGCATACCGGCAAAAAAACCGGCAAAGCTATGTTTGCGATACCCAAAAGCAACAAACCCAACCAAACATTCAAACAAAAGGAGAAAATCATTATGTCCAGCAAGAATACCAACAAGCTCAACGTTCCCGAGGCCCGCGCGGCCATGAACAAGTTCAAGATGGAAGCCGCCAGCGAGGTCGATGTACCCAGAACCTATTAAACTTTTACACAGATACACAGACGAATAGAGACCCACTACTTACGACAATACTCAGAAAACCATTATACCCCTTTATACCCTCGCCGTGAGGGTATAAAGGGGTATAAATCATAATCACCGCCAGTTTCGTTTCAAGACCTCACTTTTGAGATACAGCGTACTCTTCTCCGATGTTTTGATCGGATGGAGCTTTCCACGCTTTGTCAGGTCGATGATGTTCTGCCGTGAGCAGCCCAATATCTCTGCAGCTTCCGATGCGTTGATGACTCTGTGCGCAGCATAGTTCCGGAAGTCCTCCATTGTCAGCGGAACGCATTTACCAATTCGGTAGAGCATCGTATCCGAAACGGTCATGTTCACGTCCCACGCAACACCGTATCCGCCCGTCTGCATCTGCACATGCTGAAAATAATCCGGCTTCTTGAAAAGGATCTGAAACACCTTCGTCTTTTCAAAGTGCTTCTGCAAATCACATTTCTTCACTGCGCCATCTCGAAAAAACACCAGTAGACAATGATTCTCTAGTGGCAGCACATCTTCAATTCTCGTGGAGAAGCGCTTCGTAATTTCCTCTGGCAGTTCCTTGTCGTCAATGGGAACAAGGTAGTAATCATCCTGTGCGCATCGCCCCATTGCCAGCATCAGAAGCTCGTACTCATCGTATTCCTTCAGATGATTGTCGCGCAAAATCTCGCCTATGTTCTGGCGGTCGATCGGAACGATCCGCTGCTGAACCCAGATCTTGCTCCAATAGGAATTGACTGTGGTTTCCCCACGCTTCACAAAGGAGTCCAGCAACAGCGGCGTTTCCCATGCATCCGCATTTTCAGGCAGCTCAATATAGAACCGCTTTTCCTGCTCGTAATACAGGAGGTACG
>CALDMA010000241.1 GCA_937915075.1 uncultured Oscillospiraceae bacterium | reverse complement strand
TGTTTAATTTACAAGGTACACGCTCCAACCGCGGAACAAGTGATAGATTACCACGGGTTTTGCGGTTTGTCAACAGGTTTCGACGATTTCAGGCATCTCGTTTCCGGCCGTAAATCTTATTTATTATTAGTTGTGCTTATATCTTCTTTTTGCCGCGCTTCACGCCGCGCCGTTAGGCGTGCCGATCAGCTGGTCGTAGCGCATCAGCAGCAGCGCGATCTGCGCGCGGGAGACCGCCTGCGTCGGGTACCAGACGCACTCGTCCTCCGCGATGAGTCCCTTTTCCCACGCCCATCGCACCGCGCTCAGGTTCGTCTCGCTGACCTTCGGCGCGTAGGGGTAGTCCTCAAGAGACGCATTGGAATTCGGGCTGCCCGCCAGACGGTGCAGCACGGCAAGCACCTCCTCGCACGAGCAGTACGCCCCCACGCCGAAGCTGTCCGTGCTCTCCGGCTTGATGTAGCCGTTGGTATCCGCCCAGTTCACGCAGTCATAATACCACTCGCCGCTCGATACATCACCATAGGTATGACGCGGCGCGGCGACCGGCTCGCCGCCGGCAAAGCGATAGAGGATCATGGCAAGCTGCGCGCGGGTCATGCCATAGTTCGGGCGGAAGAGACTCAGCCCGCCGCCGACGTCCGTGCCGCTCATCAGGCCGTTCGTCACAACATAATTCACCGCCGGAACGTACCAGTCATTTATCGTAATATCCGAAAAGACGTACACGGTCTTCTCACCGTCCTGCTCGATCTCGAGCTGCATGGCGCCGCTCTCCGTCTCCGTCACCACGCCGAGCTTCAGCTCCGCGGGCAGCTCCGCCGCGCCGCTCTGCTGCGTAAGGCTCTGGCCGTCCGCCGGATCGCTCTGTTGGTCTTTCTTCCCGCCGCAGCGCGTTACGAGCAGAACGATCAGCACCACGAGCAGCAGCAGGATCACAAGTAATTTCTTTCGCATAGGCGTCTCCTGTTTCTCTGTTTCTTCCGTAAGCTTAACCGATAAATATGTCTATTTCTTTGCCATCATCCCGGAAATTTTCCGTTCCAGCGCCGCCTTGGCCTCGTGCGGATCGGAGATATCCCATACGGTGCTCTCCATCGGGCAGAAGCCCGTGTCCGTGCGGTTACGGATGGCCGGCACGACCGCGTCCGCGATCGCCTCAATGCCATGGGCGCGCAGCGTTTCCCGCGCGGGGACGCTCATAAGCGGCGCGTAGACCGTCCGAACGCCCAGCAATACATATAAAAAGGCCGCCGCCTTGCCGACGATGCGGTCTGCCGCCGACGCGCCGGAGAGGTCTGTTCCCTTGTTCAGCCAGCGCATCAACGGGCGGACGCCGTGCTCCTCGGAGACAAAGGTCTCCCCCACCCGGCAGGCAGCGCAGGTGTATTCCTCATTATTTTCAAGCAGCGCCTTCGCCTGCTCCAGATCCTTATTCATAAGGGTGCTCCTTTTTTAGAAATCTTTTTTATCATACCCGAGCGCAAAAGGGATGTCAAGTTTTTGTGCCCCGCTTGCTTTTTCGCCGCGTCCGCGGTATACTGGACGCAATTTCAGAAAAAGGCGGAACGAACATGGCACGAAACACGAATCGCATCCACGACTGGCGCAAGCTCAAATGGCCCTTCTGCGTCACCTTTTTATACTATGCGCTCCTCTGCCTCTACACCGGCTCGGCCGAGGCGTCCGAAGCCGGCTTCCTTGCCGTTCTCATCATCGCGCTGCTCATCGACGCGGTCGCCTACGCCTGCTATCTGTTCTTCCTCAGCAAGGCGGAGGAGAACATGGGCAAGCTCTGGTTCGCCTTTATCCTCGCCTATGTCCTCGCAAGCTCCGATAAGCTCGCCATCGTCTGGCAGATGCTCGTCGCCAACGCCGGCACACATTGAATCTCTCCCATCTGTATTTCCAGCCGCCGATCAAGAAAGCGCAGACCCGCGGGTCTACGCTTTCTTTTTATAGCCGCAATCACAGTACGAATCGCCGGAGGCAATGGCGTATTCACACACAAAGTCCGTCACGCCGTCTGCGGACGGCGGCTCAGCCGTGCCCCTCGGCGGCGATCATGTGCAGGGCGTGCTCCAGCGCGCCGAGCACAGCGGAAAGATTTTCGCGCGCCGCCTTTTCCGAACCCGGCAGATTGACGATGAGGCTGCTGCCGCGCGTACCGGCGACGGCGCGGGAAAGCATGGCGTTGGGCGTGACCTTCAGCCCCTCCACCCACATGGCCACGGGAATGGCGCGGATCTCCCGCTCCAGCACGTCGGCGGTCGCCTCCGGCGTGACGTCGCGTGGGGAAAGCCCCGTGCCGCCGGTGGTGAGGATGAGGTCGATCTTCTTCTCATCCGCACAGGCGCGGAGCAGCGCACTGATCTGCTCACGCTCGTCCGGCACAATGGCTGTGTGAACGACGGTGAAGCCCGCGTCCTCCAGCATGGCGCGGACAGCGGGGCCGCTGGTGTCCTGCCGAAGTCCCCGGCTGCCAAGGTCGCTGACGGTGATGACGGATGCTGTGTAGCTCATCGTGTTTCCTCCTGCTTTCGATAGCCCAATGCGGTCGAGATCATGGAAGCCGTGACGCAGACCTGCTCCACGGCGGCGCGGAATTCCTCGGAATGAGGGCTGCGGAACATACCGATCACGCCCACAGCGTAGGCCGCCTTGCCCTCCACGGTATAGACCGGCGCGGAGACGGAGCGCAGGCCGATCTTGTACTCGCCGTTTTCGATGGCGTAGCCGTTCGCGCGGCAGGTCTCGACCTCCCGCATCAGGGCGGACGGGTCGGTGACGGTGTGTGGCGTGAACTGCGTCATGGGCTGCGTGCGCAGCAGCGCCTCGGCGCCCGTGCGGGACATATTCGCCAGAAAGACCTTGCCCTGCGACGTGCAGTAGAGGGGCAGGCGGGAGCCGACGTCGGACACGATGTGCGGGCCGCCGCGCGTTTCCGCCTGATCGAGCGTGACGACGCTGCCGCCCTCGCACACGGAGAGCACGACGGAGGCTCCCGTCTGCTGGCAGAGATGCTCCATGTAGGGCCGCGCCACAAGGGAAATATCCCACGAACGCTCGACCTGGCGGCCGTATTCAAACAGCCGCAGCCCAAGCGAATACTTTCCGTCGGGCGTCTGCGTGACCACGTCATACGTCCGCATGGTGGTCAGAAGGCCGAACACAGTGCTCTTCGGATAGCCGCATTGCGCCGACAGCTCCTTGAGCGACAGCGGCTTTTTCGACCGGCTCAGAAGCTGCAGCAGCTCCATCGCCTTCGCGACCGACAGTATGATATTTCCGTCCACCACGGCGCGCACCCCCCCTTATATTGTCAGCATACCGTCCGCGTGATATTTTGTCAAGAATAATCCGACAATATCAATCAAAAATCCGATAATATCGCACGTTCGATTTGAAATGAGCGGGATGAAAATGCTACAATGGGTGCAAACGAAAGGATCGGCGCACTATGGAAGATGCACTTGGCAGGAATATCCGTTATCTGCGGCTGTCGGTGACGGAGCTTTGCGACCTTCGCTGCCGCTACTGCATGGCGGAGGAGGGCGTCTGCAAGCGCGGACATGAGGAGCTGTGCTCCTTTGAAGAGCTGCGGGACTTCACGGCGGCAGCCGCGGCGCTGGGCGTGACGAAGCTCCGCGTGACCGGAGGCGAGCCGCTGGTCCGCCGCGGGATCGTGGAGCTGTGCGCCATGCTGCGCGCGGTCCCCGGGATCGAGGAGCTTTGCCTGACCACGAACGGCACGCGGCTGGAACAGCTGGCCGCACCGCTGAAGGCGGCGGGCGTGGACCGGCTGAATATCAGTCTCGATACGCTCCGGCCGGAGCGCTACCGTGAGATCACACGCACAGGCGAGCTGGAAAATGTGCTGCGCGGCATCGAGGCGGCGGAGCGCGCGGGCTTTGAGAACATTAAGCTCAACTGTGTGCTGCTCGGCGGCATGAACGACGATGAGATCGGCGACTTTGTTCGCCTGACGCGCGAGCACCCGTGGCAGGTCCGGTTCATCGAGCTGATGCCGATGGGCGTGTGCGCGGCGTGGCCGCCGGAGCGCTTTCTGCCCGCGCAGGAGGTCCTCTCCCGCGTGCCGGAGCTGCGCCCCGCGGGCCGCAGCGGCGTCGCGCAGCTGTATCGCCTGCCGGGAGCGGCGGGGGCGGGCGGCCCGGTCGAGCCGATGAGCTGCGCTTTCTGTGCGGACTGCACAAGAATACGCATCACGGCGGACGGAAAGCTCAAGCCCTGTCTGCACTCGGACGCGGAGCTCCCGCTGCGCGGTCTTTCCGGCGCGGAGCTGGAAGCGGCCATCCGCCGGGGCATCCTGATGAAGCCGGCGCGGCACCGCATGGACGAGACCGGCGCCACAGAGACGCACCGCGGGATGTTTGCGATCGGAGGATGAAGATGGAGCTGACGCATTTTAACGAACAGGGCCGCGCCCGCATGGTGGACGTGAGCGAAAAGGCGCAGACCTACCGCGTGGCGCGCGCCGCCGCGACGGTCCGCATGGCAAAAGCGACGATGGACAAGATCAAAGAGGGCTCCATCGGCAAGGGCGATGTGCTGGCGGTCGCACAGGTCGCGGGCATCATGGCCGCGAAGAAGAACAGTGAGCTCATCCCGATGTGCCACCCGCTGCTGCTGACCAAGGTGGACATCGCGTTTGAATCGGAGGAGACCGCCCTGCACATCCGCAGCGAGGTACGCTGCCGCGGTGAAACGGGCGTTGAGATGGAAGCGCTGACGGCGGTGAGCGTCGCGGCGCTGACGGTGTACGATATGTGCAAGGCCGTGCAGCGCGATATGCGCATCGACGGCATCCGTCTTCTTTATAAAGAGGGCGGCAAGAGCGGCGTTTACGAAGCGGAGGAATGAAGAAATGGCACAGGTGACTGCGGTCAACATCAGTGAAAAAAAAGGCGTGCGCAAGCACGAGGTCCCCTATATCGACGTAAAATGCCACCACGGCATCGTGGGCGACGCCCACGCGGGCGACTGGCACCGCCAGATCAGTCTGCTGGCCGAGGAGAGCGTGGACACGATGCGCGCTGTCTGCCCCATCGCGCTGGACGCGGGTATCTTTGCCGAGAACATCAACACCCGCGGCATCGAGCTCAAGACGCTCCCCGTCGGCACGCGCCTGCGCGTGGGCGAGACGGAGCTTGAGGTCACGCAGATCGGCAAGCAGTGTCACAACGACTGCAAGATCAAGCGCACAACGGGCAAATGCGTGATGCCCACCGAGGGCATCTTTGCCATCGTGATCAAAGAGGGCCGCATTCAGGCCGGAGATGAGATCGAGGTGCTGAAATGAAGCTCATCAAAACCGAGGACGCGGTGGGCCATGTGCTCTGCCACGACATGACGCAGATCATCAAGGACCGGTATAAGGACGCGCGCTTCCGCAAGGGTCACGTCGTGACGGAGGAGGATATCCCCGTGCTGCTGAGCATGGGCAAGGAGCACCTTTACGTCTGGGAAATGACGCCCGGCACGGTGCACGAAAACGACGCGGCGGAGCGTCTGCTCGCCCTCTGTGGGCAGGAGAATATGCTCCGCAGCGAGGTCAAGGAGGGCAAGATCGAGCTGAGGGCCGCCTGCGACGGCGTGTTTTTAGTCGACTCTGCGCGGCTCATCGCCGTGAACAGTCAGGACGAGGTGATGATCGCCACGCGCAAGGGCGGCACGGCGGTACATGCGGGCGACAAGCTCGCGGGGATGCGTGTCATCCCGCTCATCATCGAGGACGAAACGCTCCGAAAGGCCGAGCAGGTCGCGGGCGATACGCCGCTGCTGTCGCTCAAGCCCTATGTGCGGAAGACCGCCTGCATCGTCGCCACCGGCGGCGAGGTGAAAAAGGGTCTCATTCAGGATACCTTCACGCCGGTCGTCATCGACAAGCTCAGGACCTACGGCATCGAAACGCTCGAGGTCGTCTACTCCGGCGACGGCGTGGAGAATGTGCGCGACGCGGTGCTCGCGATGCGGGCAAGGAAACCCGATATGATCCTCTGCACCGGCGGCATGAGCGTCGACCCCGATGACAACACGCCCGGCGGCATCAGGGCTGCGGGCGCGGACATTGTCTGCTACGGCGCGCCGGTGCTGCCCGGCGCCATGTTCCTGTTCGGCTATTTTGACGACGGCACGCCCGTCATGGGCCTTCCCGGCTGCGTGATGTACGCGGGCGCGACGGTCTTCGATCTGGTGCTGCCGAAGGTCGCGGCGGACGTTCCCGTCACGCGCGCCGATATCGCCGCCATGGGCGAGGGCGGGCTGTGCCTTGGCTGCAAGCCCTGCCGGTATCCGCTCTGTCCGTTTGGAAAATAAATTCTTCGCGCCTGCGGGCGCGAAGCTTTGACCGTTCATTATCTTTCACAAAGGATAACGGCGAGCCACGATTTAGAAAGGAAAAAGAAAACCATGAAAAGGCTCGTATCTCTGCTCCTCGCGCTCTCCCTCGCGCTCGTGCTGACCGCCTGCGGTCAGAAGGACACGACCCCCGACGCCACCCAGCCCGACGATCCTCAGGCCGAGCAGGCCGAGCCGGTCGAGCTGATCGTGTTCGCCGCCGCCTCCATGACAGAGACCATGAACCGGATCAAAGCGATGTACGAGCGAGAAAACCCCAACGTCACGGTTACCTACAACTTCGATTCCTCCGGCACGCTGCTCAAGCAGATCAAGGAGGGCGCGGACTGCGACCTGTTCATCTCCGCCGCTCCCAAGCAGATGAACGCGCTCGACGGCAGCCTCAAGGACGATGCCGGCAAGGATCCCGACGGTATTGACCGGATCGTGACCGACAGCCGCATTGATCTGCTCGAGAACAAGGTCACGCTGGCCGTTCCCGAGGGCAACCCCAAGGGCATCGAGAGCTTCGACCAACTCGCCGAGCTGCTCAAGGACGGCGAGGTTCTGCTCGCGATGGGCAACAGCGACGTTCCCGTCGGCCAGTACACGCAGAAGATCTTCGCCTACTATGCGCTCGATGAGGCGGCTCTCGCCGATGCCGGCAAGCTCACCTACGGCAACAACGTCAAGGAGGTCACCTCTCAGGTGAGCGAGGCTGCCGCCGACTGCGGCATCATCTACGCCACCGACGCCTTCTCCGCCGGTCTCACGGTCGTGGACAGCGCCACCACCGAGATGTGCGGTCAGGTCATCTATCCCGCCGCCGTAATGCAGGGTGAGAAGGAAGCCGCCGCGCAGGCCTTCCTCGACTATCTCCGAACCGCCGAGGCCGTGGCCGTGTTCGAGTCCGTCGGCTTCAGCCCCGCGTTCTAAGCGCTTTTCCGGTAAGATTTGATTTTTGCTGAACCGTTTTCGCTTCGTTGCTTCGTACCGCCTGCGCAGCAGCGGCTGAGCGGAAAGAGAAGCATACCGGATCGTTCAGAAGAAAACGCCCGCATACGATCTCCGAAATGTGCGTCAAGTACAGCAGCTCGGGGATCAAGGGGCAGCGCCCCTTGCGTTTCTTGGGGAATACAAAGGGGGCCATTCTTACGCTAAGAATGGTCCTCTTTGAAATCGTCGCCGCAGGCGGCTGCATCGGAGGTCACCTATGGACTGGTATCCCTTATGGAACTCG
>CALDMA010000240.1 GCA_937915075.1 uncultured Oscillospiraceae bacterium | reverse complement strand
GTTCTGCTCTGAACGCCCTGATCTCCGAGTCCCAGGATGTCAACGCTCCCGAGTACAAGTGCCTGCACGAGCTCATGGACGCTGTTGATACCTGGATCCCCACGCCCGACCGTAAGGCCGACCAGCCGTTCCTGATGCCCGTTGAGGACGTCTTCACGATCTCCGGCCGTGGTACCGTTGCTACCGGCCGTGTTGAGCGTGGCCAGCTGAAGCTCGGCGAGGAAGTCGAGATCATCGGTCTGACCGACGAGCGCCGCAAGACCGTCGTCACCGGTATCGAAATGTTCCACAAGCTGCTCGACTACGCCGAAGCCGGCGATAACGTTGGTACCCTGCTCCGCGGTGTTGCCAAGACCGAGATCGAGCGCGGCCAGGTCCTCTGCAAGCCCGGCTCCATCCACCCCCTCACCAAGTTCGTTGGCCAGGTCTACGTTCTGACCAAGGATGAAGGCGGCCGTCATACCCCGTTCTTCAACAACTATCGTCCTCAGTTCTACTTCCGTACCACCGACGTCACCGGCGTCATCACTCTGCCCGAGGGCACCGAGATGTGCATGCCCGGCGATAACGTCGACATGAACGTTGAGCTGATCACCCCCATCGCGATCGAGAAGGGCCTCCGCTTCGCTATCCGTGAAGGCGGCCGTACCGTCGGTTCCGGTGTTGTTATCGAGTGCAAGGACTAATTCCTGAATGAGATAGAAGAAAGACAGCCGAAAGGCTGTCTTTCTTTTTACCCTGCGAGGAAGATCCCCGCCGAAAAGCGGGCGAGTGAGCGGAGCGGGAAAGGTGGGTTCTCAGGCGTCCTTCGGAAAGGCCAGCGGCGCGATGAAGCCGCCTTCGCCGGTGCAGAGGATATCGCCCGCGACGATTTCGCCGCCGCAGATGTAGAGGTCAGCCTGGCAGACCTTGCCCGAGGGATGGTTTTTCACCGTGTAGGTGCAGCGCTCGACCGTTTTGCCGCAGCAGGGCTCCAGATCAAAGCCCTGCGCGCGCTGGAGCACGTTGTAGCTCAGATAGGGCTCCTCCAGTTCCTTGGGTAGGGTGAGCGAGAGCGTTTCGACCGGCTCCGGCTCGACCTGCCAGCCGAGAGAATTCAGGTAGGCGACGCGCTGCTCGTTCGTCGCGGCGGCAGCGGTACGGTCCGAGCCGCATGAGCGCAGCAGGAGAAAGCCGAGAAAGGCAAGAAGCAGCAGCCACAAAACGCCGAGCAGCCGGCGGCGGGAATATTTCATCGTGCAGATAAACACAGCGTCACACCCTTTCACGAAAGGCTATTCCCAAACGGGGCAAAGTATGATAGGATGGGCGCAGAAATGGAAACGAAAGCAGAGGAGAACGGATATGGCGAAGGAACGGCTGGACAAGCTCATCGCCTCGACGGGGCGCTGGTCGCGCCGCGAGGTCAAGACGCTCGTGCGTGAGGGCCGCGTACTGGTGGACGGGAGGATCGCCGGCAGCGCGGAGGAGAAGTATGACGCGGAGAGCTGCCGCATTGCGGTCAACGGGGAGGAGCTGCCGCTCCGAAGGCACACCTACGTCATGCTGCATAAGCCCGCAGGCGTGCTGAGCGCGACAAAGGACGGGCGGGGCAGAACGGTGCTGGACCTGCTCACGCCGGAGCTGCGCAAGATCGGCGTGTTTCCGGTCGGACGGCTCGATAAGGATACGGAGGGGCTGCTGCTTTTGACGGACGACGGCGAGCTGGCGCACGCGCTGCTCAGCCCGAAAAAGCACGTCGATAAGGTCTACTTTGCCCGCGTGTCGGGTCGACTGACGCCCGAGGACTGCGCGGCGTTCGAGGCGGGCATGACGCTCGGCGACGGGCTGGAGTGCCTGCCCGCAGGGCTGGAGATCCTCACCGCGGGAGAGACGAGCGAGTGTCTTGTCACGCTGCGCGAGGGGAAGTTCCATCAGGTCAAGCGGATGCTGGCTGCCCGCGGAAAGCCGGTGGAGTATTTGAAGCGTCTTTCGATGGGGCCGCTGCAGCTCGATGATACGCTCGCGCCGGGCGAATTCCGCCTGCTGACGGCAGCGGAGGAGGCGCAGCTTCAGCGGTAGACAAAATGCCCAACGAAATTTGCGGGAGATTGAACGCCTGTCCCGATATCCTTTACGCTTTCCACAAAAAAGAAAAATTTTTTTGTGGAAAAAAGAAAAAATAGCTTGCAAATTATGTCGAAGCCAAGTATAATAATTTCATTCAATCAGCAAGTTGCACAAACTACCCGCGTAAGGGGTTCGGGAGGTACACCATGTCAGGGAGAGTTTTCCAAAACATCGTTTTGCAATTCAAGGATGCGGTCGATACCGAGATTGGCGTGATCGATGCCGAGGGCACCGTCATTGCCTGTACGGAGCTGAGCGAGATCGGCAGTCATTGGAGCGAGCTTGTGAGCAGCATCAACGACGCGGAGGAGAGCGTGGTTCCGCTCGCCGGCAAGACCTTTAAGGCGCTGTCCGGCTGGAACGGCCACTTCGATTTTGCGGTTTTTGCCTTCGGTGAGGGCGAAATGAGCCGCGCGGCCTGCTCCATGGCGGCGGTCGCGCTCAATGCGGCCAAGAGCTATTATGAGGAGAAGTACGACAAGGTCTCCTTCATCAAGAACATCATCTCCGACAACATTATGCTCAGTGACCTCTATATCCGCGCCAAGGAGCTGCACGTTGAGACCGAGCTCAACCGCGGCGTGTTCCTGATCCGTCGACTGGATGAGCGCTTTGAGGGCCTGACCGTGGAGGCGGTGCAGAACATCTTCCCGGACCGCCAGACCAGCTTCGCGCTTTCCATGGGCGAGAGCGACGTGGTGCTTATTCAGCAGCTTGGCGAGAATGTCGGCACGCGCGATTTGGAGAAGACCGCCCAGCTCATCGAGGAGACGCTGCGCGAGAATGGTGAGAGCACGGTCGTCGTCGGTATCGGCACGGTCGCCGCGCACCTGCGCGACCTCGCCAAGAGCTACAAGGAGGCGCAGATCGCCATCGAGGTCGGCAAGGTCTTTGATACGGAGAAGTACGTCGTCAGCTACGAAAACCTCGGCATCGGCCGTCTGATCTATCAGCTGCCGACCACCCTGTGCGAGATGTTCCTGCAGGAGGTATTCAAGAAGAACCCCATCGATTCGCTCGATAAGGAGACGCTTTTCACCATCAACAAGTTCTTTGAGAACAACCTCGTCCTCTCCGAGACGGCGCGCAAGCTGTTCGTCCACCGCAACACGCTCGTCTACCGTCTGGAGAAGATCAAGAAGCTCACCGGCCTTGACCTGCGTGAGTTCGATGACGCCATCACCTTCAAGGTGGCGCTGATGGTCAAAAAGTACCTTGCCTCCCGCGGCATCGAGGCGTAAG
>CALDMA010000239.1 GCA_937915075.1 uncultured Oscillospiraceae bacterium | reverse complement strand
CGGGGGGAAGGGGGGGTGTTTGGGGCAAACCCCTGCACCGCCACTGGAACGACATTGCGGGAGGCATCAAGGAAATGGCGGCGGCAGCTGCGACCTACCTGCCCGGACTGCCGGTGAATAATCTGGAAGCCTACCTGTTGGGAACCGTCCGTTGGGCTGCACCGGAACTGGCCACAGCCTACGAAGACGCACTGGCCACTGCCAGCAAGAGCGGATTGACAGGGCTGACCGGCGATGCGCTGCGGCGCAGAGTGAACGACATCCTGAGCAACCGACGCATTGAGACGGACGATGACACGGCGGAAGAACTGGCTAAGTTGTACGAAGCCGGACATACGAAGGCAGTGCCGGTAGATACACCGAGCAGCATCAGCGTGGATGGCGAGAACCGGAAGCTGAGCGCTTATCAGCAGCAGACATACGACAAGGTATGGAGCGGCACGGTGGGCAGCAACCTGAAGGAGCTGGTGGCATCGGAGGACTTTCAAGCGGCCAGCGACGAGACAAAGGCAAAGATGCTCTATAGCCTATATGACTATGCAGGCGAGAAGGCCAAGATGGTATTGTTCGAGGACTACGAGCCGGACAGCTTTGCAGAAGGCGCGGATGAGATCATTGCAGCGGGAGCCAGCGCGGCGGACTGGGCAGTATGGTACGGCGAGAGCAGCACGCTGGAGCCAGAGGAAGGCAAGAGCGGCGTGAGCGATGCACAGAAATACGCGCTGCTGCAGGAGAAAGGCTACTCCGACAAGATCAAGCAGGCCATTGCCGGGAGCATCATGGGCACGGGCATGGAGACTGAGAGCGGCAAGCCGTCGCAGTACGCGAAGATGCTACAGGCCACACAGAGCGGGCTGGGCATGGACGATTACCTGACGCTGAAGCTGGATGACGCAGTGGACAAATATCTGGACGGTATCGAATCCGGCGTGGATAGCGAGACGGCATTCAACATGGCGCAGTCTCTGAACGAGCTGGAGCCTGCCGAAGGCAAGAAGAGTGTCAGCCCTGCGCAGAAATGGCGGGCAGCCATCGACGCGGCGGATGACGCGGAAACGCAGAAGGCGGCGCTGAAGGCCGTGATGACGGACGACGCATGGGCAAAGTTCGAGATCGCAGACAGCTTCGGCATTGAGCCGGAGGCGTGGGTACGCCTGAAGGAGACGCTGCCGAAGTATGATGCGGACGGGAATGGAAGCTACAAGAATGCGGAAGTGGAAGCAGCCATCGACGGCATGAGCGGCAGCGGTGCACTGCTGGCACCGTGGGATATGGAAACCGGCGGGACGGAACTGTATCTGACCAACGACGAGAAAGCCGTACTATGGCAGCTGTTCACCGGCAGCAAGAGCGCGACTGGCAATCCATACAGCAAGAGCGTGGCACGGAAAGTGCTGGAAGCGAAGGACACGGCCAAGAACGGAACCGAGGACGCGGCGGAGGATTCCGCACTGCCGCCGTGGATGCGGTAAAGAAAAGAACAGCACCGGGGAAACCCGGTGCTGTTCTGCATCAGCGGAAGGCTTTTTTACACAGTTTATAGGACAAGTAGAACATGGGCAATGACAGTAGAAATATAAGCGCATTCCCATCGCCGGTTATGTATGCGCGCATACCCAAGAGGGGAGATACTACGTGAACAAAGAACCAGCTTACGGGGTATCGCAATAGCGCGGCAAGTTCAACGCAGGTGATCGGAGATGCAAGAAAGTACAACTTGACAGCAAACGGCCTTTCGCGAAAAAAGAAGGAGACGATGCAAAGAATCGGAGACAAAACAAAAACAAGAACAAGGGAAACAAATAAGACGGCAACGATGATAGTACAGATCATTTGCACTGCCTCGCCTTCTTAAAAGACAGTGCCA
>CALDMA010000238.1 GCA_937915075.1 uncultured Oscillospiraceae bacterium | reverse complement strand
AAGGCGATGGAGCCGAGCCTCTCGCTCATGCCGTAGGCCGTGACCATCTTGCGCGCGATGTGCGAGGCGCGCTCGATGTCGTTTGAGGCGCCGGTGGAAATGTCGCCGAGCATCAGCTTCTCCGCCGCGCGCCCGCCGAGGAGCGACACGATCTGCTCCTCCATGTAGCGCTTGGACTGGTAGGAGCGGTCCTCGTCGGGCAGCGAAATGGTCATGCCGCCCGAGCGTCCGCGCGGAACGATGGTAATGCGGTGGACCGGCTCGTGCGTCGGCAGCGCGTGCATCACGACGGCATGGCCCGCCTCGTGGTAGGCGGTCAGCTTCCGCTCGTGCTCCGGCACGACGCGGCTGCGCTTCTCGGGCCCGGCGAGGACCTTGATCTCCGCCTCCTCAAAGTCCGCCATGGTGATGAACTGGTCGCCGCGGCGCGCGCACAGCAGCGCCGCCTCGTTGGAGAGGTTCTCAAGGTCCGCGCCGGTAAAGCCCGCCGTGCCCCGTGCGACCTTGGCAAGGTCCACGTCCTCGGCAAGCGGCTTGTTGGCGGTGTGGATCTTCAAAACGTCCTCACGGCCCTTGATGTCGGGATAGCCGACGTAGATCTGGCGGTCAAAGCGGCTGGGACGCAGCAGCGCGGGGTCGAGGATGTCCGCGCGGTTGGTCGCCGCGAGGACGACCACGCCGTCGTTCGTGCCGAAGCCGTCCATCTCCACCAGCAGCTGGTTGAGCGTCTGCTCACGCTCGTCGTGTCCGCCGCCGAGGCCGGTGCCGCGCTGGCGGCCGACCGCGTCGATCTCGTCGATGAAAATGATACAGGGAGCCGCCTTCTTAGCCTGCTCAAACAGGTCGCGCACACGGCTCGCGCCGACGCCGACATACATCTCCACGAAGTCCGAGCCGGAAATGGAGAGGAACTCCACGCCCGCCTCACCCGCGACCGCGCGGGCCAGCAGCGTCTTGCCCGTGCCCGGAGGGCCGACGAGCAGCACGCCCTTGGGAATGCGTGCGCCGAGCTCGACAAATTTCTGCGGGTCGCGCAGGAAATCCACGATCTCCGCAAGCTCCTCCTTCTCCTCGTCCGCGCCCGCAACGTCGGCAAAGGTGGTCTTGCGGGCGCTCTCGCTGCCGTGCCGGAAGGTAGCGTTGCCGAACTTTGCCATACGGTCGTTCCCACCGCCGGCGGCGCGCATGGAAAAGAAGTACCAGATGGCGAACAGCCCCGCGACGGCGATCACATAGGGCAGGGCAATGGCAAGGTAGTTGGGTGAGTGGTCGGCGGAGTAGTTGTAATCCTCCAGGATGCCGGCGGCCTTCTGCTCCACGACAAGGTCGTTGAGGTCATCGTAGAAAAGATCGAAGTCGTAGAGCTCCTTTCGGACCTCCGTCTTGCCGTCCAACGCCTCGCGCAGCTCAAGCGTGAGCGTGGTGTCCTGCACAGTGAAGGACTTCACCTTCTCCTGTTCAAAGAGCTGCACGACCTCGGCATAGGAGATCTCCGGCTCCTTGGGACGGAAGAAATACGAGGCAGCCGAGAGCAGCATGAAAGCACACAGCATCCACAGCATATAATTGGGTCGTTTGGTCTGGGTCAAAGGTTTTCCCTCCTTTTGCGGCAGCAGAGTCTGCCTTGAAGAAAAGAGGCGACCAGCGCCTCTTTTCACATCGCTTTTATGATACGAAACGATTACTTGGAATAGACCTCCGGCTTGAGCACGCCGATGTACGGCATATTGCGGTACTGCTGGGCGTAATCCGGCCCGCAGCCCTTCCCACCGCGCAGGCGCGGCGGGAGCCCTTTGATCTTATCCTGAACGGTACGGAATGAATCCGTCCCGTTCCAAGATTTTGCCTGCGGCAAAATGCTTGTACGCGCTTACGCGCGCCGCCCCTTTCGGGGCGCGTGGGCTACGGCCTTACTTGCTGTAGACCTCCGGCTTGAGCACGCCGATGTACGGCATATTGCGGTACTGCTGGGCGT
>CALDMA010000237.1 GCA_937915075.1 uncultured Oscillospiraceae bacterium | reverse complement strand
CTGGAACAAGAAAGAAACTATCTGAACAGGAGATTGACGAGCTGCAGAAGGTCATTGATCGAATGAGGGGGTGACACCATGTTCTTCTACACATTCATGCCCAAGCTATTCAATATGAGTTTGACGGCAAGCGTGGCGATTGTGCTCGTCATATTGCTTCGGTTGCTACTGAAGAAAGCACCCAAGGTCATTTCCTATGCTCTGTGGGGAGTAGTACTGTTTCGTCTCCTGTGCCCGGTATCGATTGATTCAATCTTCTCCGTTTACAATCTTTTCGATACCCCGGTCCAAGGGTCTGGAACAATTACCAGCGTCATCGAATATGTTCCGAGTGACATTGTCCATACAGAACACCCCTCTGTGACTTTGCCCGTTCCCGGTATCAGCAATGTAATCAACGAGGTATTGCCCCAAGGACAGGAGCAACTGGTTGCCGATCCACTTGAAACTCCAATGTCCATCGCTACCTATGTTTGGATGATTGGCGTAATGGGCATGATCATCTACAGCATCGTTTCCTATATTCGGCTACGGCGTAAACTGTTTGTAGTAGTTCCTTTGCGGGACAATATCTTCATCGCAGACGATATCAAGTCACCTTTTGTGATTGGTCTGTTTCGTCCTAAAATCTATCTGCCCTGCAATCTCGGAGATAAAGAACAGGAGTATATCATTCTTCACGAGCAGCACCACATCAAGCGGCTCGACCATGTTATGAAAGTACTGGCGTTTGGGGCTTTGGCGATTCATTGGTTCAATCCTCTGGTCTGGATCGCGTTTATTCTGGCAAGCAAAGACATGGAGATGAGCTGTGACGAAGCCGTGATTCGGAAGATCGGCGGCGATGTTCGGGCAGACTATTCTGCGTCACTTTTAACTCTGGCCACCGGTCGGCGTATCATCGCCGGTACTCCTTTGGCCTTTGGCGAAGGTGATACCAAGGGGCGCATCAACAACCTATCCAAGTGGAAGAAGCCTACGGTATGGGCTGTGCTGCTTGCTGTTGTCACCTGTGCTATTCTCGCAATCAGCCTTTTAACAAATCCTTCGGCAAAACGTGAATTTCCAATTAACGAAAATAATGTGTCCGAACTTGATACGCACGATGCCATTCTTGAGATTATTAATCCAACCGATGATCATAATTTTGCCTATGACACAGCCGTTGAAAAGATTTACGAGGATGATACCAACGAATACTTCATTGACGGCTTGGACAGTGAGCATATCATTGTCCGTTATGCTGACGGTACACAAGAAGATATTGTTGCTGCTCTGAATAGTGGCAGAGCATGCATGGCTGATTTGGATAAGTTCGGTATCGCTTATTGGGCGGAGCCAAAAGGTGATGAATTATATAGCGCAGTCCTCAATGCAATTCGGGACAGGAACAAATCTGACAAAACAGATGGATTACTTCATTGTTCAAGTTTTGTTCTACTGAAGCAAGAAGAACTTAGCGGTACGCCCTTAGTTGGTTCAGCCAACCACACAAAGATAGTTATTGCTTATGGTATTGCACTCCACGAAGCCTATGGTTTCTCTGGGCATACTTTCCATGGCGTTGAGGGCAGTCATATTCCAACTGTTATTACATTCGAAGAAATAGATGGCGAATATATACTGAAGGACTACTGGACTCCCCGTGACGGCTCTTATTATGCCGCAGATGTTAAGGATAAGTTCCCCGATGATGTCGAGGATGAAGCACTTAATACGCAGAAGTATGTGCTTGCACAGAAACAAGAATGTTACGATCAGGCTGTACGGTACGGAAATGTGGATACAGACTATGCGGTAGGATATCTCTTTGATGTTATTGAATCTTCTCCGACCACTTCTTCCAGACCTGCAGATTACATTGATGCACATCCCAGTGAGTATGAGGAATTGACTTACTACGGAAGTTATACGCTGCGATACATATTCTCTCAGTTCTTAGAAGGCAATCAAACGGGATTGCGTGGACACCTTATGAGAGCTGTACTTGATGATATCGCACCGGAAGCTCAGATGAAACTCAATGCGGAAACTGGCCAGGAATATTTCGATGAGTGGAAAGCAGGTGCTATCCGTGTTAGCAAACAGCATGATATGGATTGGATTAAGGCGAATCAGCCTGCCATCTGGCTTTTGCTTCAAATGATTGATGAATAGGAACTAACTTCATTTGGATAATGAAAAACCGCTGTAATTTTCATCTTCGCAAGGATGGAGATTACAGCGGTTTTTATTTTCGAGCTGTGCTGTCAAACATGGTACAGTTTGTATATGCACCTGCGAGGCACCGTTAAAATGGTGCCGTCAAGATTTGTGCGCAAAATTGTTTGCAGGCCCCAACAGAATGAAGTCAGCCAACAATGGCGAAAAACGCTTTTTTGCGGCAGTAGGACAGGCGGATTTTGTGATGTGGATTACGGCACAAATGCAGGATTTTTGAAAGGCAAAACCCAGCTGTCCGGAAAAGGAAACATAGGCATTGTAAAATGTCCGATCCGCGGCGTGAGAATGTACGGAAATAAAAGCAGTAAACACAAGGCGGATAACTCAGACTGCGTTGACTCGCAACGGGCCGAACTTCGTTGCGGCAGGGTTTTCCCGACGCTCTGCCTATCTGCCGCTATTTCCGATACTGTGTACATTCGTAGATCATGCGATACCCTTTGTTACGGGAGCTAACAGCACCTTGCCGGTACCGCGATAGACATTCACAAGCCCCTCACCGGATGCAGCAGAACCGATCAGGCTCTTGCCAGACCGCTCCACAGTAAAGTCCAAGGAACCGCTCCATGCGATAGCCATGTTGCCGTCCACCTTCAGAGCATCATTGTTCAGGGTGATTTCCACCAGTTCCTCCTTGGGGCAGGCAGATTCCAGACAGAGAATGCCATTGCCCTGAATGCCCAGATTGAACAAGCCCTCATTGCCCAATGCGGCGGAGGATAGATTGGAGCGCATCACGGCCTTATGCTTCAAGGTGGACTCACAGGCAAGGAACAGGCCGTCATCCAGAACGATAGAGCCATTCCAGTCCGCCACATTGACCAGCAGGATATGCTTATAGGTCGGCTCCAATACCAGCGTCCCGCTGCCGGTGTACTCTGGCTTGATGGCAGATTCGCCCGTGACGCTGCCGCGCAGAGCCTTGCCGAACAGATCGCCTACACCCTTGATACCGGTGGTGGCATTGACATCGCCCACAGTCCACTGCATGGCGCCGGCCTGCGTGGTGATATTGGATTTGCTGACATCGCAGATGACCTGACGCTTGCGCACATTCATTTCATTACAGTAATAGGCCAGCATGGCGTCGTCAGGCATTACGCTCAGGTCGCGCTGATATTCGATAACGGTGAAGGCCCCCAGAGTCTCCAAAGTCTTAATATCGTTGTTTTCAGTAAGATTTTTGATGTTGTACATGGCACATTTTCCTTTCCTGATTTCAAATTGTTTTTGTGTGGAACATCTGTTTTAGATGGACTCATAGGTGGAATAGCCGGAGCCGGAGATCTCTCGATAGAATGCGGCGTTGGCCGCCTGCTTGTAGGGGCGCAGCCACAGATTGCCGATACCCAGCGTCAGAGAGCTGAGAATGTCCCAGCCGATAAAACTGAAGTGCAGGCAGAACAGCCGCCAACGATTACCATACATCATTTCTTTGGACTGTGCGATGGCCTCGCTGGCTGTCAAATCCGGATTCTCTGCCAGAATGAACTCCGTCATGGCATAGCTGTAGGCAGCAAGGATGCCGGGGATAATAAACAGCAAAGACCAAAGCAGGACATACACACTCTGGAGCAGCTTCGAAACCGCAGCGGTCTTCCAGTAAAAAAAGTAGCCGAACAGAGTCTCAAAGGCAGGATTGCCCCGATCTGCCAGATCCAGATTGAATCGGGCATAGCCAACGCTGATGATGCTGCCCAACACGAAGTAGACAACAGCCATTACGACGGCGGCAATGATGATGTAGATAGCACTGCCAACAAGGAATGCTCCGATATCAGAGTTCAGTCCGCCGCCGATGGAGTAGATCGTCTGGCCGGCAAATTCAAAGTTTGCGTGGGCACCTGAACCATCAATATTCAACTTCAGCTCAGGACCACCGGAATCGGCTCCGCCCAGCAGCATAGCTACCAGACCCACCAATACGGCAATCGTCCATTTCCC
>CALDMA010000236.1 GCA_937915075.1 uncultured Oscillospiraceae bacterium | reverse complement strand
AGCGTACCCCGGGCCCATCAGAGGCCCCGCGCCCGCCTCGTCCGCGCCGCAGACACGAGTATACCCCTCTGCGCGCGCGGCGGCTTCCAGCTCATAGCTTGCGAGCGAAACGTGCTCCCTCATGCGTTCTCCTCCGGCAGCTCAAGTGTAAAGCGTCCCAGCTTGCCAGCACGGTATTCATCGAGCAAAATGCGCGCCATGCGCTCAGTGTTCACCTCGCCGCCGGACACAAGGAAGCCGCGCTTGCGGCCCGCCTTCTCCAGCAGCTCCCAGCCTTGCTCTCCCGGCTCGACGGCGATCTTATAGCGCTCAGTCAGCGCGTCGGGATAATGCGCGCCGAGGTACGCCATCAGGCGGGAGGCCAGCTCCTCCATATCCATCACGTCGTCGCGGATAGCGCCGGTAAAGCCGAGGCGCACGCCCACGTTCGGGTCCTCAAATTTCGGCCAAAGGATGCCGGGCGTGTCGAGCAGCTCCAGCGTTTTATCCACCGGCACCCACTGCTTGCCGCGCGTCACGCCGGGGCGGTCCTCCGCCTTGGCGGTCTTTCGGCCGGAGACCTTGTTGATGAAGGTCGATTTGCCGACGTTCGGAATGCCGAGCACCATCACGCGCAGCACGCGCCCGACCTGCCCCTTTTCCTCGTAAGCGCGCAGCTTGTCCGCAAGCAGTACGCGCACAGCGGGCGCGAACTGCTTCACGCCCGCGCCGGACTTGGCGTCGACCTCCAGCACCGCATAGCCCTGCGCGCGGAACCATGCCGCCCACTGCTTCGTCGCCTTTGGATCGGCCTGATCAACGCGGTTGAGCACCACGATGCGCGGCTTGCCCGCCGTCAGATCGTCAAGGTCGGGGTTGCGGCTCGCGCGCGGAATGCGCGCGTCGATGATTTCGCACACCGCATCCATGCTGCCGATCTCGGAGGCGACCATGCGGCGCGTTTTTGTCATGTGTCCGGGGAACCAGCTCAAACTTTCCAGCTGCATAACGTCTCCCCCTTACTTCATTTTCAAAGAACCGAGGCGGCTGAAATCGCGCTTGTCGGTCAGGCTGTCCTTGCCCGGAAATACCAGCAGCACCGCCTTGCCGATGACGAGCCGCTCGTCCACCGCACCGAGTCGTTCGTCCCGACTGTCGCTGCTGCGGTTGCGGTTGTCGCCCATCAGGAACAGCTCGCCCTCGCCGAGCGTCAGCGGGAACTGCGTCCCCTCGTCGAGATAGGTCAGGTCGTTGACATAATCCTCCTGCAGCAGCTCGCCGTCCACAAACACGCGCCCGAGCGTGAAGTCGATATCGACCGTCTGCCCCTCGGTGGCGATGACGCGCTTGACGATGGGCTCGGCGTCGAAGCTCTCCTTATACGCAATAACAATATCGCCGTACTGATAGTCTCCGCACAGCCAGCCGCTGACCACGATCAGGCGGTCGCCCTCCTGCAGCGTCGGCACCATCGAATGGCCGTCAACGCCCATCAGACGCACCACGAAAGTAAAGAGCAGCGTGACGGCCAGCACCGCGCCCACCAGCGAGCGCACCCACTCGTAGGTCTCGCGTCCGGCGACGCGCTCGGCAATTTCCTCTCCCTCGTCGGGATCGGTAGGCAGGATCTCGTTATCAAAATCGTTCATACTCGTTTCTCCATCGCTCGGGCGGCGCGGGGCCGCAGAATATTTCATGGTGTATGATACCACGCGCCGCGCAAAAAAACAACAAAAATAAAAACGACGCGGTCGCCCACGTCGTTTCTATTTTGCTTTTCTTACAGCTTCTCGCGGATCTTGGCAGCCTTACCAACGCGGTCACGCAGATAGTAGAGCTTCGCGCGGCGGACAAAGCCGGTGCGCACGGTCTCGATCTTCTCGATCGAGGGAGAGTGCAGCGGGAAAACCTTCTCGACGCCGACGCCATAGGCCAGACGGCGGACAGTGATGGTCTCCTCGATGCCGCCGTGCTTCTTGGCGATCACGATGCCCTCGAAGACCTGGATACGCTCGCGGGAGCCTTCCTTGATCTTGACGTGGACGCGGACGGTGTCGCCGACGTTGGCAACGGGCTTCTCAGCCTTCATCTGCTGGCTTTCGAGTTCCTTGATGAGATCCATGGATAATTTCCTCCTAATTTATAGGCGTTCGTGACCGCTTTTCCATGGCGCATCGGGGTGCTTTCACCCGCGCACGGCAGAGGACCGCCCTTTTCAAGCTCGGATAGAATATCACATCAAGCGGGGAAATGCAAGCACTTTTTGCGTTTTCGCAAAGATTTTTCGTTTTTATAACTATAGTATGATCTGCTCACCGCGGCGGAGGAAGTATAGGAGCTTCTCCTTCACGGGCTTTCCGATCACCTGCGCGAGCGCGAGCGAATACGCCTCAAGCTGCGGCCGGTAATGCTCCGCCCGTTCAGCAAGCACGTCCGGCGCGACGCGGTCGGTCTTGAAATCGACCACGACCAGCGCGCCGTCCTCCTCAAAGAAGCAGTCCGCCACGCCCTGCAAAAGGATCTCGTCTCCGGCGCTCGCCTCCGGCACAAAGCGCGCGGCGCTCTCAAGCAGCGAGAAGCGGTATTCCCGTCTGACCCTCTCCCCTGCCGCGCGGATACGCGCGCACAGCGGGCTTTGCAGGAACCGCGTCAGCGCGGCGGCATCGACTGCCCGCGCCTGCTCGGGCGTGAGCAGGCGGCGTTCCTCCATGCTTTTGACTGCGGCGCGCACCGCACCATCCTCCGCCGGCGTCGAGAAATCGAGGAACTGCAGCGCCGCGTGCATCGCGGTGCCCTGCTCGGCGGGCGTGAGCGCCGCCGTCCCCTCCAGAAATCTCGGCTTTGCGAGGCTCCGCAGGCGCGGCGGCAGCGGGGCGTTCTCCGCGATCTCCTCGTCGAGCGCGCGGCCCTTGAGCTGCGTCGCGGTCAGCTTGGCGCTGAGCGTCGTTTCCGGTTCGTAGGGATAGCGCCACTCCAGCGCCGCCGTGTCCAGCGGCAGCTCGGGGGCGGTCGCCTCCGCGTGCTCCTCCGCCGCGCGTTCGGCGGGCGTAAAATCGTAGCCGTTGTGGACCTCCACGCGCCACGGCGCATCGCTTCCCGCGACCGCCGCCGCGTCCGCGCCCGCCAGCTCACGCAGCGGCGCGGCCTCCGGGCGGCACAAAAGCGGCAGCAGGATCCAGTCCGCCATGCACTTCTGCTCCTCCACCGTTTCCGGCCGCACGGGGCAGGAGGTCACGGCGCAGAGGTCGGCAAGGTGCTTCGCCGCGCCCGCGCGGGCGCAGACCATGACGAGCTTTTCCTTCGCGCGCGTCATGGCGACGTACAGCACGCGCAGCTCCTCGGCCTTGGCCTCGCGGCGCAGCTGACGCTCAAGCGCGAGCCGCGCGACCGTGGGATATTTAATAGAACGCTTCGTGTCCACGCAGACCGGCCCGAGACCGTATTCCGGGTGGACAAGCACGGAGCTCTGAAAGTCCATGCGGCTGAACGGCCGCGCAAGATCCGCGAGGATCACGACCGGAAACTCCAGTCCCTTGGACTTATGGATGCTC
>CALDMA010000235.1 GCA_937915075.1 uncultured Oscillospiraceae bacterium | reverse complement strand
GGCGACGCCCGCCGTCATCACGTCTACAATGCCGCCTACGCCCAGCACATAGGGAAACATGGAATCCCATTGCCACCCCTTGACGCTGTAGAATACGACGGTATACACGATGAACGCGCTCATAAACGCGGCGACCGCGCATAGGATGCGGTTGCGCGTTTTGAGCTTCTTTGTGCGCTTCACGTCCTGACCTCCCATCCGTCGATCTCGGACTTGATCTTGTCGATAAAGCTGTTGCCGCCGAGCATCTTATATCCCTTGTAGAGATACAGGAAGTCTTCCAGCTCGTACTGGCGAATAAATTTGTCCTCTTTGTGCCGGTAGTACGTGTGCAGCATATCGTGCCGCAGCTGACATTTCATCGCGTCCGTCAGCTTGTCAAAGCCGAGGATCCTGTTGCGCAGCGGCTTGATCAGCAGCGCCAGCGCGCCGAGAATGACCGTGATCTCAGAGCACACCGACGCGGCAGTTGCCAAGTCTATCATGTTCTGCTCCTTTCTGCGGCCCTGCCCCGCTTTTATAGAGTTCTGTGTTAAGCCTATCATGCCGCCCTCGCAAATTCACCACGGGGCAAAAAGAACCTGCCGGAATTCCCGACAGGTTCTTTCTCTCACGCTGCTTTCTTTCGCATGATCGCAAGCTGCTCATCCACCCGCGCGCGGTTCCAGTGGCGGATGCTCTTCGGCACGTTCAGATATTCGTACATCGCCGTGCGCTGCTGCTCGTTGAGGCCCGAGCGGAACAGCATTTCCATGATCTGTAAGCCCTTGCTCAAGTCAATGGTCTCGCCGTCCTTGTCTTTCAGGCTCTCGCACTCGCTCGCCGCCGCCTTGCAGGCCGCGAACACGCCCGGGTCGATGCGGTACTGCTTCTGTGCCTCCTGCGCGTTCTGGATCCATTTCGTCGTGATCTCATACTGTCCGCCGGAGTTTTCTTTCAGCGCCATCGCCTCGGCGTAGCTCTCGACGTAGCCGAGCGCCTTGTCCTTGCCCTCGTCAGAAAGGCGGGAGAACGCGCCGCTGCCCGTCGCCTTGTCGGCCTGCGTGCGGTAGGTCTCGCCCTTCTGCGTCTCGTACTTGCTGTACGCGCTCGCGTTCAGGTCTGCCGCGCTGAATTTCTCCTCGTCCTCGCCGCTGTCGTAGGCGTACTTCCCCCGGATGCCCAGCAGATCAAGCGACTTCTGCGGAAGCGAATAGTTTTCTTTGCTCTCGGTTTTCTTCTTGTAGCGGGTTTTAAGGCTGCTTTGGATGCTCTCGCCGTCAAGGCCCATCTGCTCCATCAGGTCGCGGCGGATGTGCTCATAGGTCGTGTAATCGCCCTGTTCCAGCGCATCGTAGAGGATGGAGATAAACCGGCTCTTGTTGCCGCTGTTGGCAAGGTTATAGCTGAACTTCTCCACCTCGTACTGATACGCAAGGCTTCCGCTCGCCTGCGCCGCCGTGCGCAGCGTCGCCATAAGGTCACGCTTGATGTTGTAGACCGGCAGGCCGAACATCTTGCTCGCCGCCGCCAGCAGCGTCAACGTTGCTTCCTTGCGGGTCTTCTTGCCGCTGCCGCCCGCGCTGTCGATAAAGGTCTTCGTCGCGTCGACCAGATCGGAGAAGACCTCCATGTCAGGCCGCGACACATCGTAGCCCTGAACGAGCGACAGCACGTCCTTTACAAAAGGAACTTGTGTCACGGGATTCATGCTGCTGCCGACGTTGCCGTCCAGCGCGACGTGTGAAATAAGCTCAAGCGCGTTCTTCTCGTCGCCCTCCACGCCCGTGAACGCGGTGAAGAATTTCTCCCAGTAGTCCTTGTCGCGGTCATCGTCGCGGAGCCCGTCGACCACGCTCTGTGCCAGCGCATTCACCACGTTCGTAACGACCAGTGCCGTCGCCGCGCGCCCCAGTGTTTTCAAGGCCTTGCTGCGCTTCGCCGGATTCTCCTCATAGCGGAAGTTGTCGTAGCTGCGCATCAGCACATTCAGGCTCATAATAGGCTCGCCCATGAATGCCGTCGCCTGCTGCGAAAGCGTGCTCTTGCCGCGCATGATATTGCTGCGCTGCAAGATGCCGTCGACGACCTGCGTCTGGTCGATCATGTCGGAGAACACGTCGTTGACCGCGCTGTAAAATTCATTGCTGCCCGCGCGGACGTCGGGCTTTTCGCGCTTCACCTGCCATTCGCAGGCATTCCACAGCTTGCCCCACGTCACGGCGTCCGCTTTGCCAGCCGCCGCGCCTGCAAGGTCGTTCAGCTTGTTCGTCACGCCCTCCTTGCCGTAAAAGCGCTCTTTCAGCGTGTACGGCGATGAGATATCGAAGCTGCCGACGTCCTTGCGCATTGCAATAGGGGAATGCTCAAGCGCTTTCTCCCAGCCGCTTCCCTTCGTCACGCCGCCGGTCATGCCCTTTGCCATGTCCTTCGGGTCGAGCACCGCCGCCGCGCGGAAGAATGCCGTCGGCTGCTGGATGACGACGCGGATGTTCGCGCCGACCGCTGCGCCCTTGAATTTACCAACGAATTTGCCCATTGCGCCCGTAATCGGCTCAAAGTCTTTGACGCCGATGCCGTTCTGAATGTCGCCCATCAGCTTTGTCCAGTACTGCTGCGCGCCCTTGCCGCCCTTTTCGTCGAGCAGGCCCTTGACGCTCACGCCGGTCTTATTGCCCGTGTCGTTGCGGTACTGGAAGTTAAAGAAGCGGTTTGCATCCTCCATCGGCGCGAGCCATGCCGCATAGTCGATCATATCGGACGCATGATCGGCAAACGTATCGAGCTGCGCAGCTCCACGGCGTTGTTCGCGTTCGGCGTCACCTGCTGCGCCATGCCGATGTTCTTGATGGAGCGCACATTGCCGCTGTCCTTTTCCTGTGTGCTGTGCAGGCCCTCCGCCGCCGACCTGATGGGCCAGTAGTTTTTCTCGGTGAATTTGCGGTAGCCGTAGGCCTGCATGCTGGCATCGTTGCCGTACTTGGCAAGCGTCGTCGCGGTAAGCTCCTGCAAGCCGTCCGCCACGCGCTTCTGCTCGTCCGTCAGCTTGCCCGTGATGCGCTCGATGTCGCCCTCGGTCAAAAAGACCTGCCGCGTGCCGCGCTGCACCTTCGTCTTGCCGGTCTCCGCGCTCTTGATCTCCGGCTGAATGACGCCGCCGCCGAGCAGATGTCCGAGCGCCTGCTTGCGCTTGCTCAAAAGGTACAGCTCCATGATCTGCGGCGTTGTCAGCGTCAGCTTGCCGCCGTTGGCAACGGTGATATCGTGCGTCTCCGCCTCCCATTTGCCGATGGCGCTGCCGCGTGCGTCGCGCAGCGCACCTTTCAGGTCACCGTGGATGGCCTTGCCCGCAACGTCCTTGAAGCCCGCCTCGCCCAGCTCGTCGCCAAGCACCTTCTGCGTCTTCTCGGCGATGTCTCGCGCCATGACCTCCTGCGAATCCTGCGCGTTGCGCAGCATCCGGTAGATGCTCTTGCCCGTCTCGCCGTAGTGCGCGAAGAACGTGTACGGCGTTTCCAGGCTGATCGTCATATTGCCGCCGAGCTTCTGCCGCCGCGTGCTCACGTCGGTCTTGAAGCTGTCCGCCATCTGCTTTGTGGTCTCAAATTTGCTCTTGGAGAGCACCTTGCCAGCCGTCGAGACGGAGTGCTCCACCGCACGGATGGTCTTCCACATCGTCCCGAGCTCTTCCCGCGTCAGCTCAGAGAGCCGACGGTCGCCCATCTTGACGACCTGACCGATAAGACCGTCCGAACCGTCCGTGCCAAGCAGCGACGGGTCGATAACCATGTCGCCGCCCTCGTTGTCCTTCAAGATGGACTGATACTGCTCCTGCAATGCGCGGAACGCCTCGGTGCGCTTTGTCGGCGTGCCGCTGCCGTCATAGACGCGCTTGCCACTCTCGTCCACGGTGTAGGCGCTCTCCTGATTGATGCTGTTCAGCACCGCCGCCACCGCCGAACGCATATTCTCGGGGATGTGCTTCGTGTCCGTCGGGCGCAGCAGCTTCTTCGACAGGTCTTTCGCGTGCCGCGTGATCTTCGCGCGCAGCTCGCGGCGCTTCTGCCCCTCGCGGCGTGCCGTGTCCTTCTCGCGGTAACGGTCTTTCAGCGCGTCCAGCTTTTCCGCCTGCTGCGTGCGCGCCTTCTGCAAGGCCTCCTGTGTGTGCCGCAGCCGTACTGCGTCCGTGCGTCCCTGTGCCATCTGCCCGGCGATCTTTGCGTCCGCTGCGGCCTTGCGGCCCGCCGCCTTTGCCGCGACCAGCTTTTCCGCCTGCACGTCGGCGAAGGTCTTCTTCGCCTGCGGCAGGTCGAAGAACCGCTCCATGATGTCGTTGGAAATGGCGCTGACCGCCTGACCCATATAGCCCTCAAACGGGTTATATTCGCCCACGTTGTATAGCTCGTTCGCCACCTCGGCAATGCGGCTGATCTGGTCGCTCACGTTGTTCTCGCGCGTCTCGCTGAAAAACTCGGGGTAGCTCTCCGCCAGCTCGGAATACACCTGATCGACGTTCGTGCGCTCGCCCCTGCCAAGATTTACCTTGCCGAAAAGCCCTCGGCGGAAGTCGGCATAGTCCGTGATGCCCGCCGCATCCTCGGCAGAGAGTGTGATCTTCGTATCCTTGAGGAATTTGCGCAGCTCGCTGTACTCGCGGTATACCTCGTCGTCCTTTGCAATGGCGCTTTCGGCGATGCGCTCGGCAATGGAATCTGCGCGGCTTCTCGCCTCGGTATAGGTGAGTTCGCCGGTCTCGTCGCCGCCGCGCGCGATGTAGTCGTACAGGCTCGCAAGGTCGCCAGCGATCTCGCTGCTGTCGATCTCCGCGCTGTAATCCTTCACGAGCCTCTTTGCCGCCTGCTGGACGCTCCTGCTGTCGGTGCGCACGCCGTCTGAGCGGCGCGTCTGCCCCTTCCAGTAGTCCACGCGCTGGCGCAAGGTCTCGTTCTCGCGCTTGAGCGCCGCGAGCTCCTGCGCATTCTCCGTGCCCTTGAGGGAAAGAAACTGCGCAAGGCTCGATACCTG
>CALDMA010000234.1 GCA_937915075.1 uncultured Oscillospiraceae bacterium | reverse complement strand
CCTATATGAACCTGCACGGCGGCTGTGCAAGTGTTGATGCGCTGAACGCGCTGGATGGCAAAGAAATGGCACGGCTGCTTATTGAGAGCGGCAGCGGCACAGTCACGCCCTACGGTGTGGTCTATGACAATGGAATGAAGCTGGAGCAGGTCTACGACGGGCAGTTCTTCCCTTGTTACTACTATGAGCCGAATGCCATCACGGTTGCAGTGGCCTCAAAAAGTGAGCCGGAGGACACCGAGCGCATCACATGGCTGTACCTCCCCATGGAGCGGGAGGAGATCGACCGTGCCCTCCTTCGCGCGGGCATCACCGATCCCGCCAATGTCCGCCTGCGGCTGGAGAGCAGTCAACTTCCCGATGAGGTGGATGTCCTGTTGGATATGGAGTACGAAACCCTCTCCGACCTCAACGAACTGGCAGAGGCAACGGATGGGTTATCAAAAGCGGATATGCAAAAACTGGGTGCCGTAGTCATGCTGGCAAAGCCGGAAAACGCGGCACAGATTAAAAACCTTGCGGAAAGTATCGACCTCTTTGACTTTGCCCCCGGTGCGCATACGCCGGAGGAGTACGGCAAGTACATGATCCGGCAGTCCGGCTGCTTTGAGTATGACGAGAATTTGGATAAATTCTATGACTACGAAGGCTACGCCCTACAGCGCATGGATGAGGAGGACGGGATGTTCACTGGCCGTGGCTATATCGCCTACAAAGGCTATTTCAGTATGGAGGAAGTGATGGAGGGAAGGCATATAGGTAAGCAAACTGGAGTTTCTATTTCTGCTGCCATATCATTACATAATCTTTTTCCCCGGTAGCTTCATCCGATCCCTCGTACTGAATTTCAAATCCCTCTCTCCAGTAAAAAGATATTGCCCGTGTATTCTGCTTATATACATTTAGCAGCAATTTAGGCTTCCTATCTTTTACATGATCCAGCAAAAGTTTGCCTACGCCCTGTGATTGCTTTTCGCCAGAAACGAAAATCCCTTCAATATGTTCGCCACTCAAGCCTACAAAGCCTTGTATTTCATTCTCATTCTCATATACATAAACCTCTGCCTGTGGCAGCGCTTCTTTTACGAATTCGAAATTGCTTTTCCAGTATTGCGCAGAAATAAAAGAATGTGCTTTTAGATTGGTATCTAACCATATATCGGCAACCTTATTTATATCTGCTTCTCGTAATTCTCTAATCACAACGATGACTCTCCTACAAGCTCCGATTTGCATCAATTATAATAGCACATTGAAACTTGGCCTGTAAAGGCAGCAATCAAGCCCAAGAACATTCCTGTAGACTTCAAGGCAAGTGTGTAGTATGTTTGCCGTTGCCAAAAAAGGAAAGTGAGGAACACCAAATGGCTGTAAACGCAAGGACAGAGAAATTCCAGCACATTGAAGTATTTGATAAGCCCGCGCTGTTCACCAACGGGCGTATTGCCCGTGATACTGTGCCGGATGGCTGGTACTGCTACGACTTCCGCGGCTCAGATGACGATCCCGGTGAACTGTGCTTCATTGAGAAAAATGTGGTGGTCAATCACGCAGGCTCGGTGCTGATGCCGGAGAAACTGGAGTTGCCAGCTTCTGGGCGTCTGGATGCAAGAGATGAATTCGGCTTTCTCGACGAAGGCGATATGACGCTTCGGGAGTTCTGCGTAGTGCATCAGCTCCCGTATCCTATGGAAAAAGCACAATTTCATATCCGCCCTGCCCGCCCGGATGAGGCGGGCTTATTTTATACCCCACATCCCGAAGAAGATAAGCGGCTGGGAACCATTGGCCATGTCCGCATGGACTTCGGACGCAGCGGAAATGAGTTCTGGCATACCTGGTGGCCTCGTGGCCCGGAGAAGCTGAACAGTCCTGCATTCAAAGCGGAACTTCAGGAGGTCGTGGATAAGTTGCGAGAAGATGTCTTGAAGAGTCGCTTCGCTATGGAGCGGTTTTGTCATCAGCACGGCGGCAAGATCAGCGGCGGCTGGACACAAAACTACGGCTTCATCATGGAGACTGAGCATTACCGCTACTGCCTGCGCTGCAATCCCTCTCCGGGCGATTATAACGGCTACCTCACGGTATACGATTTGGCTGTCCAACGACAGAACATGGCGCGGGATAAGCCTATGGTGGGCCGCGTCACTTATGTCAATGGTGACGCACAGGACTTTACCGATACCGAAGCCTTCCTGAAATGTGTGCATGAGGAACTTCCGTACCGCCCGACCACAGGCTTTCGGTATGAGGTGCTGACCGATGATCCCGCCGTCCGCAAAGCTGTGGACGATGGCGTGTTTGAGAGAACCCATGCCAGCAGACGGATTACGAACCGCAGCCAGAGCAGGACATGACGATGGGGGGGGATGTGACGTGGATGCCCAAGAAAAGCAGCGAAAGCCGGTGGCAATTAAGAACCTTGCCGAGCTGAAGCGCTTTATCCGCCCCGGCGTGGAGTTCAAGACACTCTACCACGCCAATCACGCAGGTATGGTGGGACTGACCCGTGTGGTGACCACGGTGCAGACGACGGGCTTCTATTCCAAAATCAGGGATCAGCCGGAGCATCCCTTCTCCACCTGCAACCATGGCAAGGGCTTCTACACCGACTTCGGAAAAGCAGGCAATTACCTCTTCGACGGTACAACGGTCAAGGTGAAGGATACACGAAACAAAGACCGCGGCGTTATCTATGAATTCGAATTCTACGACAGAGAACAAATCTTACAGGAGGACATGAATATGGACAGAAAAATAGTGAATTTTATCAAGGAGCAGTTTCTACCCGGTACCAGCATCTTGTTCAATTCCATGGAAGATCCCAACGCCCCTATTCCTCCCGTCACAGAGGGCGAAGTCGACTTCGTGGATGGTGACGGTCAGATCCACATGAAGTGGGACAATGGTCGCACACTGCCGCTCGCCCCTGGCGAGGACAGCTTCTCGGTGCTGCCGCCCAAGCTGACCACCCTGAAGCTGTATATGCCACTGACCGCTGATTTCTATGAGAGGAGCGAGTACGGGGATCTGGAACCGGAGAGCACCGAGCTGGACGGTCGTACATTGCGAAGCTATCAGAACCAGATCATGGCAGAGTTGGTGAAAAATCGGATGCCGGAGGAAGCTGAGCGCGGCATTATGTGCTGGTACGATAAGCCGGATAACGTCAACACAAAGGTGCGTTCCGCAGTCTTTACCGTGGAAGAGCGTGACCGAAAGCTTTGGGGTGTAGCCGAATGCCGCATTGCCGGTGAGCTGAGTGCGGCAGAGATGGATACCCTGAAAGAGTACGTCGCCGGACAGGCATCAGACGGCTGGGGCGAGCACTTTGAACAGCGGGAGATCCTCGTGGACGGTGGAAGCGAGCTGTATGTCCACCTCTGGAAT
>CALDMA010000233.1 GCA_937915075.1 uncultured Oscillospiraceae bacterium | reverse complement strand
GCGCATTGTTTTCGTGCCAGGCAGATGTTGTAAAACGGATCTGCAACACAGGGCCTGATCTGATCACGATCCCAGACAAATGGCTGCTGGACTTCGATATGGAGAAAGGCGGTGAGCCGGATGGAGGATAAAGTCCCCGTATGGGAAAAGGCTAACCTGAGCCTTGAAGAAGCCGCAGCCTACTTCGGCATCGGCATCAATAAGCTGCGGGATATGACCAATGACGGAAATTGTCCGTTTGTGCTGTGGAATGGCAGCAAGCGGTTGATCAAAAGAAAAGCGCTTGAAAAATATTTGGAGTCCTCATATTCAATTTAGACATGGAAAACGACAGAAACATGATGTATAGTATAGACATACCGTGTTAAGCGCTTTCCGGCAGAAAGGAGCGAAGAATTGTCCGAAAAGCGCAAGGATAAGAAAGGGCGCATCTTTCGCTCAGGCGAGGGCCAGCGCCCCAATAAAACCTATTTTTATCGCTATCACAGGAACGGTGAAACGAAGTGGTACTATGTCTATGCCCCTACGCTGGAGGAACTTCGGCAAAAAGAAGAAGTGATCCAGCGTGACCTGTTGGATGGAATCGACTATGCCGGCGGCGAGATCACTGTGGCTGAATTGGTGGACTGGTATATCAATCTGCGTCGAGGGCTGAAAGAAAACTCCATGAGAGCCTATGGCTCTGCTATCAATCGCATCCATACAGATCCTTTTGGAAACCGAATGATTCGCAGCGTCCGCCTGTCTGATGGGAAAGGGTGGTTCGTTTCCTTACACGACAGGGGTTTGAAGCAGAACACCATCGGTATTCTGCAAAGTGTTCTCCGCCCAGCCTTTGAAATGGCAGTCGATGATGACATGATCCGGAAAAACCCATTCAAGTTCAAGCTGTCTGACGTGGTGCCGAAGGATGCCTATGTGCGTGACGCGCTGACTAAGGAGCAGCAGGAGAGGTACCTGCAATTCGTGCTGAACTGCGGCGGAAATTACTACGATGACATTGTGATCCTGCTGGGAACCGGCTTGCGCGTGAGTGAGCTGTACGGCCTGACGCGAGCGGATATTGACTTTGACCGGCGCTGTATCCATGTGCGACGGCAGCTGTGCCGGACAGCAGAGAAGCCCTATTTCGTCACACCGCCCAAAACCAAAAGCGGCATCCGAAACGTCCCCATGACGGACGCGGTTTACATGGCGCTGATGCGGGTGGTGAAAGCCAGAACGTCCCCGAAGGTGGAATTGCTGGTGGACGGTCACAGCGGGTTTCTCTTTCTGGACAAGTCAGGGATGCCGAAGGTCGCGATGCACTTGGAGAACTATATGCGAGGACTGCAAACGAGATTTGAAAAGGCATACGGCAAGCCTGTCCCTCGGATCACGCCCCATGTGCTGCGGCATACCTTCTGCACCAACGTTCAGCAGGCTGGGCTTGACGTGAAAAGCCTGCAATATCTGATGGGACATTCCAACGCCAGCGTGACGCTGGATGTCTACACCCACAGCAGCTTTGATTCTGTCGAGAGAGCCTTTGAACAGATTGCCAGCAGCCTGTAATTTTCATTGTACGAAGTTGGCTGGCTTACGCCACAACTTACGCCAATTTCCTGTCAAGTGGCGTAGATTTGCGTAGAAATGTGTGAATTTCACAAAAATCAAGGAGGCTGTAAAAAGCAGCTTAAAGCCTTGATAACTATACGAAAATCTACGTTTTCCGTTATGCACGTTTTACTTCAAAAAGTTGCAGTTTTGAAGGACGGCATGTACTAAGATTCGCCGCAAAGCAGCCGCGATAAACACCCCCCCGACGCCCGCACAAGCGGGCGTCGGGGGGTTCTATTGTCACTTTACCGGTAGTCGTTCGCCTGCGTGAACACCGGCGGCCAATAGGGCAGCGGCTCGGCGCCGAGCTTTCGCTTGAAGTCACAATAGCCGCCGTCCATGCAGGTGTGCTCCCGGAACAGCGGCGCGCCGAGGATGCAGAACATCACGCGGACGAATCTCAGCACAGGCCGAGACAATGGCGCAGCTCGCCGACGCTGTAGAGCGAGCCCCACGCGCAGACAACGTCCTCGGGACCCGCGAGAGCGAGCGCAACGTCCAGCGCCTCGCCGATGGAGGCGTGTGCCTCAGCGGGGACGCCCTGTGCGCGGACCCACGCGGCCAGCTCGTTTTCGTCCTTGGCACGCTCGCTTTCGGGGCGGACGGTGACGATGCACTTTGCCAGCGGAAGGACCTCGCCGACCATGCTCCGCCAGTCCTTATCGGCGAGCACGCCGATGAGAAAGATGAGCTTTTTTCCGCCGTAGAGCCCACGCAGCGAGGCGGCAAGCGCCTGTGCGCATTGCGGGTTGTGCCCGCCGTCGATGATGAGGTCGGGGCGGCGGTGTACCAGCTCCAGCCGTCCGGGCCAGCGCGCGGCGGCGAGGCCGCGCGCAACTGCGTCGGCGGAGATATTCCAGCCCTGCGCGCGCAGCGCGTCCACCGTGTCGAGCACGGTCATGGCGTTGCGAAGCTGATAGTCGCCGAGCAGCGGCAGAAGCAGCGGCGCGCTGCCGCGGTAGGTGAAGCGCTGCCCATCGAGACCGGACGAGAGCAGCGTGAGCTGCGAGGCGTCCGTGACGGTGAGCGGAATATCCTTTTTCGCGCAGACGCGGGCGACGACCTCCCCGACCTCGCAGCTCTGGCCGTAGAGCACGGCGCGGCAGCCGGACTTGAGGATGCCGGATTTCTCCGCGGCGATGGCGGCGAGGGTGCTGCCGAGAATTGCGGTGTGCTCAAGTCCGATGTTGGTAATGACCGCGGCTTCGGGCGCGGGAATGACGTTGGTAGAATCCAGCCGCCCGCCGAGACCGACCTCGACCGCGACAAGGTCACAGCCGGCTTCCGCGAACCAGAGAAAACCGATGGCGGTCATCAGCTCAAACTCGGTCGGGTGCTCGGGGAGCGTGTCCGCCGCGGCGAGCACACGGTCCGCGATGCGGTCAAGCGCGTCGTCGGGAATGGGCGTGCCGTTTACCTGAAAACGCTCGTTGAAGCGGTAGAGGTGCGGCGAGGTGAACAGCCCCGTGCGGTATCTCGCCGCCGTGAGAACGGAGGCGAGCATCGCGGCGGTGGAGCCCTTGCCGTTCGAGCCGGTGATGTGGACGAATTTCAGGGAGCGTTCGGGA
>CALDMA010000232.1 GCA_937915075.1 uncultured Oscillospiraceae bacterium | reverse complement strand
GTCCGCCGTTGGAGAACGGAGGGCCGTCGTGCAGGGAGAAGCGGGGCTTGCCCTCATTCTTCTTGAGCATGAGGTTGTAGAGGTCCATTTCCTCCCAATGCTTGAGCATCTCCGGCTCACGCTTGGGAAGCCCCGCGCGCATCGGGAAGCCGGACTTCGGCATATTCAGCGTCGCTTTGTAATCCATGTTGTGTCTCCTTTATGTGAATTTTTTTGTTTGCTGCAAAATAAAAATGCTCTGTCTCTCGGATAAAGAGACAAAGCATGACTATACTCTGCGGTACCACTCTTCTTGCTGCCGTTCCGGCAGCCGCTCAAATGCCGCGATGTAACGGTCGCACCCGGGCTGTCCTACTGCGGTTTCAGACGCCTGCTCCGAGGTGATATTCGCTCTCCGCGCCCCGCTGCCTCGCACCGGCCGGCAGCTCTCTTTGCGGGCGGACGGGGAGCTACTTGTCCTCATCTGCACAATTCCACATATTATGGTCATAATACCCGCATTTCTTCGCTTTGTCAAGGCTGAAAATGCTTGCGAAAGCGGCAAAAATAGGCTATACTATCGGCGAAAAATACGCGAAAGCGACAAATTCCCGGAGGCCGCGCCATGATCCACGATATTGAGCCGAAGCATTTATACAACGAATGGAAGCCGAACGCCGTGCCGAAGAGGTCGAGCGCCGTCGTGCAGTTCTGCGGAAGAAACCTCCTCTGCCGCATCGACGACAACGGGCTCAGGCTCCCGAGCCGCGCCATGTTTCCCGACGGTGACGAGGCGTTCACCTATCTTTTTGAGCTGGACGGCAGGGAATATTACCTCCTGCGCGACGAAACGCCGCGCGAGATAGACGGCTGGACCTACCGAGACATCAACATTTTCCGCACCGAGCAGCCGAAGGAGACCGCCTTCGCCGCGGTCAGCGCGTGGCACCTGTGCTGCTGGTACCGCGACACAAGGTTCTGCGGCCGCTGCGGCACGCCGCTCGAGCACGATGTCAACGAGCGCATGATGCACTGTCCCAAGTGCGGCAATATGATCTTCCCGCGCATCAACCCCTCGGTCATCGTGGCAGTGACGCACGGCGACTACCTGCTGCTCACACAGTACGCGAATCGCCCCGGCGCGACGCGCACGGCGCTCATCGCGGGCTTCACCGAGTTCGGCGAGACCGCCGAGCAGACCGTCCGCCGCGAGGTAATGGAGGAGGTCGGTCTCAAGGTCAAAAACCTGCGCTACTATAAGTCCCAGCCATGGGGCATCTCCGGCGGCGGGCTGCTGCTCGGCTACTGGTGCGAGCTGGACGGCGACGAGACCATCCATCTCGACAACTTCGAGCTGGCGGACGGCGCGTGGGTCAGCCGCGAGGAGCTGCGCCGTGACTACCGCGACAACGGCATCGCCCTCACGAGCGAGATGATCGCCCGCTTTGCCGCGGGACGGGAGTACGAGCCGGTAGCGGAATAAGATGAAAAAGCGCGGAGCAGAAGGCTCCGCGCTTTCCTTATGCAAGGGCTGCGGCGATCCATTTCCCGAGCAGCTGCAAAAGAAGAAAGTGCGCGGGATAGAAAATGTAAAAGAAATATTTTCCGCCGCGCCGCCCGCGCTCGCCGCTGTAGAGCAGCAGGAGCGGTGCGCACAGCAGCACCCACGGCGAGGCGATGAGCAGCGGGAGCAATCCCGCGAGCCGCCACGCGCCCGCCGAGCGCAGCAGGTAGAAAAGCGCTGCGGAGAGCGTGCCGAGGAAAACGTATTCGCTGCGGACGGCAAACGCCGCCGCGCCGAAGGCAAGGCAGGTCAGCGCATAGAGCGCGACGCGCTTTCCGAGGGGACTTACTTCGGCCTCGATGCGCGCGAGGACCATCAGCTCCAGACAGGAGAGTGAGAGCGTAAAGAGCACGTTTTGCAGCTGCGGACCCGTCCACCGCTCATAGTGCGCGAGGTTGAAGACCGGCTCGCTGACAAGGGCGAAGGCCAGCAGCGTGAGGAAATACTTTTTCCGGTCCCGCGTGTGCGTGAAGCCCTCGGCGAGCAGGAAGACATAAAGCGGAAAAGCGAGATGGCCCAGCACATCAAACACGCGGTAAACGCCCTGCACGGCGCCGAGCCATGCGGGCGCGTCCTGCGGGATGAGCGTGCTTCCGTCCTCGCCGCGGAACGGCGCGAAAAAGCCGCGCCGGATCACAAGCATATTCGCATGGTCGCAGAGCATGGAGACCATGGCGATGTATTTGAGCGCGAAGCCGCTCAGCTTTTTGGGGATCTGTTTCATGAGGGGTTCTCCTGTGTGCGCGCCGCGCCGAGGGCGGAATGGAAGTCCTCCCACGCCTCGGGATGGTCGACGTAGTATTTGGGGCAGATCTTGCCCGTCACGTCGTAGTGGCGGATGACGTCGGCGGGAGCGAGGTCAAATTCCTCACACAGCCACGCGGCCAGCCGCAGGAGGCTCGTCATCGTTGCGGCGGAGAACTCTCCCGTCTCGTCGGCGTGGCAGACCTCGATGGAAACGGTATGATCGTTTGCCTGCGAGGAGCAGTAGGCGACCTCCGAGAGCGGGACGCATTGGAGGACCTCGCCCTCCAGCCCCACGACGAAGTGCGCGCTGGCATAGGTCTCATGCGTGACGGCGAGATTGGCGAAGAAGCTGCGGTTCGCCGCCGCCGAGGTGCCGGGGTTGCCGACGTAGTGGACCACCACGCCGTCGATCGTTTCCAGCGGCGTGCCGGGGCGCGAGTATGGGTTGAGCGGCAGGGTGTCCTGCTCCACCCATTCCGGCACGGACGCGTCCGCGCCGGGGACGCCGCGGTGGCGGAACCGGTAGACCAGCTCCGCGCCGATACAGAGAATGAGCACGGCGATGACCGCCCGCTCCAGCCGGACGCGGCCGCGCTTTTTTCGTGCAGCCATGCGTCAGAAGCCGCGCGCGGTCACGGGCGTATCGATGTCCATGCCGGCAAGCGCCTCGAGCGTATCGGTCATCTCCGGCGTAACGATCACATAGACGCTGCCGCTCGAGGTCGTGTCGGCCGACTGCCTGGTCGGTTTCTCGTCCGTCCGGATGCTGTACCACAGCTCCAACTCGACGTAGAAGCTGCCGCCGTAGCGCGTGCTCTCAAAGAGCGAGGCGTTGGAAGCATGACCCGCCTCGTAGTCGCGGCGCAGCGCGGAGACGAGCGTGTTGGCCTGCGCGGCGGTCAGGTCGCCGTAGTTCTCGCCGTAGGCGCCGTCGCTGACGACGTCATAGTAGCCGCCGGTGAGATAGGCACTGCTCTTGTCGTCCGCCAGCTCGCCGAGCACGCGGTCGAGCGCGGCCTCGGGACAGTTGAGCAGCGCCGTCATCGTCTGCGCGACGGAGCCGGGCTCGTTCAGCTCGGCGGAAAAGGCGCGGCAGTCGTCATAGCTGCGGCGCACGACGCGCCCGTCCTTGAGCGTGTAGGTGACGGTGAAATAGAGATAGCTGCTGTACGGAGCGTCCGCGGGCGTTTCATAGGTGGTCCGCGCGTAGCTGAGCTGACGGTCCTTGTCGGCGATCATCGCGCGGTGCGCGGCAAGGACATATTCGATGCTCTCCGGCTCGTCGAGCTTGCAGGAGAGGTTGTCGCCGCCGGAGGAGAGGTGTACATTGACGGATTTGATCTTGTCCGCCTCGGGCGTATAGCCCTCGTAGCCGGTGAGGTCGAGCGACATGGCGACGCCGAAGCACACGAGTACGGCGGAGAACACCAGCGCGCCGGCGCGGCCCGTGCGCCAGACGCGGAAGCTCTTGTGCAGCAGCATTTCCGCGGCGAAGTAGCCGAGCAGACCGGCGAAGAGCATACAGGCGACGGTGCCGGGGAGGGAGTATTGGCCGTTATAGAGGTTGAGGCCGAAGACAAGGAAGTAGATGAGCTGCCCGAGCGAGAACGCGGCGCAGACCGCCACGCCGTATTTGAAGACCGGACGCATCCACGGCACGGTGACGATGGAACCGGTCGCCTCGCTCGCGCGGCGGCGGTAGACGAGCAGGCCGAGCACGGCGAACACGATGCCGACGGCGGCATAGATGCCGAGCACGCCGAGGCCGCCGAGCGCATACTCGTCGCCCTGAATGACCTGGTGCGTCCCATCGCTGAGGATGCGGTCCACACGGGCGACATTGCTCACATCCAGCACGCAGACAAGCTCCCAGGCGGGCGAGAGGAAGGCGAAGGTCTCCGGAGCGGAATAACCGCTGTAGCCGTAAAGGAAGTTGCCGGCAAAGGTGCGCACGAGCCACTCCATGCCCGCGGCAAGGACGTTCAAAATCCCATAGAACACGGGAGCCGCTAAGATCTGGCCGGTGAACATCATGCACAGCACGCCGAAGGAGTAGAAAAACAGCACCGAGAGCACGGCGGCGAGCAGCGCGGTGCCGAGCGCAGCGAGGTCCAAAGCGCCGAAGCAGGCGGCGGTGACGCCGGTGAGGGCGAAGGCGAGCACGAGCGCGGAGACCATGCACACAAGACCGGTGAGGTAATTGGTCGCGTACAGCGTCTCGCGCCGCACGGGCATGGAATGGAAGCCCTGCGTGGCGCGGGGATTGGTGAGGTAGGCGAACATCGCCATGGCGAAGAAGATGCCGAACACGGCCCCCATCACGAGCCCGCCGTAGGCGCCGATCTGCAGCAGGTAATACGAGGCGTCGGCTACGTTCGAGGCGCCGCGGTAGTCGGCCAGCTCGTTGAGCAGCGGCAGCGGCAGGAGCAGCAGCCAGATCAGGGTGTAGCCCAGCCACAGCGGCCAGAAGCGCTGCAGGTTCTTGCGGAAAAGCGCGCGGTTAAAGAACGATGTCGCGGACTGCATAGTCGGCACCTCCCAGCTCATAGATGAAAATTTCCTCCAGCGTCAGCGGCACGGCCTCCATGTACACGGGGTCCAGCGCGGCGAGCCGCTCAGTGATCTGCTGCGTATTGCCGCGGAAGATGATGGTGAACACGCGCCCGAGATGGCTCTCGTGCAGCAGCTTCAGCCCCGCGGGGAGCTCCGGCGCACCCTCGCCCCGGAAGACGATCTGCATTTTGACCGTGTTCTCCTGCAGTTCGGAAAGGCTGCGCTCGAGCAGGACCCTGCCGCGATTCATGATGCCGACGTGGTCGCACACGTCCTCCAGCTCGCGCAGGTTGTGGCTGGAGACGAGCACCGTCGTGCCGCGCTCGGCGACATCCTGCATAATGAGGCTCCACACCTGGCGGCGCATCACGGGGTCAAGACCGTCCACCGGCTCATCTAAAATGAGGTAGTCCGGCATACAGCACATGGCGATCCAGAACGCCGCCTGCTTCTGCATTCCCTTGGAAAGGCGGCGGATGAGCTGTTTTTCGTCCAGCGAAAAGACGCCGCGCAGCTTCTCGTAGCGCTCCATATTGAACTGCGGATAAAAGCCGCGGTAGAATTTCATCATGTCGCGGATGCTCGACTGCATAAAATAGTGCCAGTCATCGGGAATGGAGGCAATGCGCCGCTTGACCGCCACGTTCTCCCACACGTCCGCGCCGTCCGCCGTGACGGTGCCGGAGTCCTGCCGGTACACGCCGGTCAGATGGCGCAGCAGCGTGGATTTGCCTGCGCCGTTCGGCCCCACGAGACCGTAGATCGCGCCCTGCGGCACGGTCAGGCTCGCGCCGTCGAGCGCGGCAAAGCCGTCAAAGGTCTTCACCAGCTCACGAATTTCGATCATTTCTCTTCCTCCTCCCGGTAAATGGCGTCCAGCTCGGCGGTCGTCATGCCGAGCGCGCGCAGCTCGCGCAGCGTTTCGCGCAGGGTCTCGGTCAGCGCAAGGCGGCGTCCGTCGTCCTCGGCGCGCTCGCGGCGCACGGCGAAGCTGCCCTTGCCGGGCACGGATGCGGCGTAGCCCTCCGATTCCAGCTCGCTGTAAGCGCGCTGAATGGTGTTCGGGTTGATGGCGAGCTGACTGGCCAGCGCGCGCACCGAGGGGAGCTTTTCCCCGTCGGCGATCGCGCCGGAGACGATCAGCCGCCGCAGCCCGTCGCGCACCTGCTCATAGATCGGGCGCGCGTCGCGGTAATTCAAGGTGATCATAGCGGTGCCTCCTGTTTGCTTATCGGCTGAGAAGTACGACGACGGCGACGAGCAGCGCCACAAGGATCGCGCCTACGCCGACCGTCAGAACACTGAAGGAAACCATGCTGCCATCCCTCCTGACTGTATTAAGCGTATTAGTACGGTTAGGATAGCATGAGAGCGTCGCCCTGTCAAGCATTTTTCGGAAATTGGCGAAACCTCACAGAAGAATGATAAGACATTGTTAAGAATTTATCTATTGTACCAAATCGTCATATTGACGAAATTTAATAATTTTAAAGTACCAATTTAACAAAAATGGAGAAAGTGCCGTCGGACGGTTGCTTTTGCGCGTGGAATCTGCTATCTTAATACCGTAGCAGAAAGGGCGGGAAGACCCAATATGCCCTTTTGAAAGCAATGCAATTTAATAGGAGAGGGGAAATCACATGGATAAGATCATAGAAATCAACAGTGCGGTAAACGGCTTTGTATGGGGTCCCATCATGCTGGCACTGCTGGTCGGCACGGGCATTTACCTGAGCTTCCGCGTCGGCTTCATTCAGTTCTCCCGGATCGGCTACTGGTGGAAGAACACCATCGGCAAGATCTTCAAGAAGACCGAGGCGGGCGAGGGCGAGATCACGCCGCTGCAGGCGGTCTCCACGGCGCTGGCATCCACGGTCGGCACGGGCAACATCGCCGGCGTTACCGGCGCGATCATTCTCGGCGGCCCCGGCGCCGTGTTCTGGATGTGGATCTCCGCTCTGTTCGGCATGGTCACCAAGTTCGCCGAAGTCACCCTCGCGGTCAAGTACCGTGAGCGCAACGAAAAGGGCGACTGGTGCGGCGGCCCGATGTACTACATCAAGAACGGTCTCGGCCCCAAGTGGAAGTGGCTGGGCGTCATCTTCTCCGTGTTCGGCGCGCTTGCCGCGTTCGGCATCGGCAACATCTCCCAGATCAACTCCATCGCCTCCTCCGTCAACTCCGTCGCGGTCGCGTTCCATGAGAACGCCAAGGAGTTTGACACGATCATCGGCCTCGTCACCGGCATCGTCATCGCCATCTTCGTGGCGCTCGTGCTCATTGGCGGCGTCAAGCGCATCGGTCAGGTCACCGAGAAGCTCGTCCCCGGCATGGCGGCCATCTACATCGTCTGCGCGCTCGTGGTCGTCATCGCGCACGCGGGCGCGATCCCCGGCGTGTTTGCCAGCATCTTCCAGGGCGCCTTCAACCCCTCCGCCGTCGTCGGCGGCGCGGTGGGCGTGACCATGAAGCTCGCCATCACCAAGGGCGTCGGCCGCGGCGTCTTCTCCAATGAGGCCGGTCTCGGCTCCGCGCCCATCGCGCACGCCGCCACCTCCGAGAAGAATCCCGTCAAGCAGGGCCTCTACGGCATCTTCGAGGTCTTCATGGATACCATCGTCATCTGCACGCTGACCTCCCTCGTCGTTCTCTGCTCCGGCGTTGCCACCGGCAACTACGGCAACAACGATCTCGCGGGTGTGCCTACCGCGGTCGCGGGCTTTGCCACCGTATTCGGCGACAAGATCGGCTCTCTGATCCTTGCCGTCGGTCTGCTGCTCTTCGCCACCTCCACCATCCTCGGCTGGGCGCTCTACGGCACCCGCTGCGCGGAGTTCCTCTTCGGCAGCAAGATCATCCGCCCCTATCAGGTCCTCTTCTGCCTGGTCGTCATTGCCGGCTCCGTGGCCGATCTCAAGCTGGCGTGGGATATCTCCGATACCCTCAACGGCCTCATGGCGATCCCCAACCTGATCGCGGTGCTGCTCCTCAGCCCCGTGGTCATCAAGCTGACGAAGGAGCACTTCGACGGCGTGAAGGCGGGCAGGCTCGAATAAGCGAATATCCGCTCACCTGCGGCGGGACGGACGATGCGGTCCGTCCCGCTTTTCGCTCCCGCGGCGAAAAAAGAGGGGAAAACGCGGAATATTTTCGCAGATTTCCCTTTACAATAGAAAAAAGCCGTGGTATGATATCAAAGCGCGTGAAGGCGCGCAAAGAGCATACCCGGGCTTAGGACGCGGATCATCACCTGTCCCGCCGCTCAGCCCTGGGTGAATTTGATCGAAAGGTGGAAACACAACTATGATGCTCAAAGACCAGAAGACTGCCATTATCGAAGCCAACCGCACCCACGAGAGCGACACCGGTTCTCCCGAGGTCCAGATCGCCATTCTCACCGAGCGCATCAACCAGCTCACCGAACACCTCAAGCAGCACCCGCAGGACAATCACTCCCGCCGCGGCCTGTACAAGATGATCGGTAAGCGCCGCAGCCTGCTCGACTACCTTATGAAGAAGGACATCGAGCGCTACCGTGCCATCATCGCCAAGCTCGGCATCCGTAAGTAAGAGACAATATGCGCGGGGGAAGGATGTTCTTTCCCCGCGTGTTTTGCTATCTTGCACCCCTGATTTTCCCGCAAAAGCCCGCAAAACAGGGAGCCGACGCCCGCATTTTAGCAGTTGATCTTGTCCGCGAGACCTTCGCGGCTGAGCTCAAGTGCTAAAGGGTCGGACAAGGCTCCCGACAAAAATCTGAAAAGGAGTATGATCATGTCCACCATCATCACCCACCGTCAATTCCCCGGCTACCACAAGTATGAAATGGAGCTCGCCGGCCGTCCGCTGACCCTCGAGGTCGGCAAGCTCGCCGAGCTCGCCAACGCCGCCGTCATGGTCGGCTACGGCGACACCCGCGTGCTGGTCTGCGCCACCGCGTCCGCCCGCCCCCGCGATGGCATCGACTTCTTCCCCCTCTCCGTCGACTTTGAGGAGAAGATGTACTCCGTCGGCCGCATCCCCGGCAGCTTCAACCGCCGCGAGGGCCGCCCCGGCGAGAAGGGCATCCTGACCAGCCGCGTCATCGACCGCCCCATCCGCCCGCTCTTCCCCTACGATTTCCGCAACGATGTTTCCATCATGGCGACCGTCATGGCCGTCGATCACGACTGCTCTCCCGAGATCGCCGCGCTCATCGGCACCTCCGCCGCCCTCGCCATCTCCGACATTCCCTGGAACGGCCCCGTCGGCGCGCTGAAGGTCGGTCTCGTCAATGGCGAGCTGGTCCTCAACCCCACGAGCGAGCAGCGCAAGATCTCTGACCTTGATGTGACCGTCGTCTCCACCGGCAAGAAGGTCGTTATGATCGAGGCGGGCGCGAACGAGGTCGATAACGACACGATGTACCGTGCCATCGAGCTGGCGCACAACGAAAATCAGAAGCAGATCGAGCTCATTGACCGCATGGTCGCCGAGATCGGCAAGCCCAAGTTCGACTATCCCCACGCGAACTTCAATCAGGAGCTCTTCGACAAGATCGTTGCCGACTTCATGGACGAGGCCAAGGCCGCCATGGATACCGACGATAAGAACGTCCGCGAGGCCCGCTGGAACGAGATGATCGAGCACTGGCACGAGAAGTACCTCGAGGAGTATCCCGACATGGATCAGTACCTCGACGAGTTCACCTATAAGTTCCAGAAGAAGATCGTCAAGGCGTGGCTGCTCGAGGGCCACCGCGTCGACGGCCGTCAGAAGAACGAGATCCGTCCGCTTGCCGCCGAGGTCGGCGTGCTGCCCCGCGTCCACGGCTCGGGCCTGTTCACCCGCGGTCAGACGCAGGTGCTCTCCGTCTGCACTCTCGATACCCTCAGCGCCAATCAGAAGCTCGACACCATTTGGGAAGAGACTGAGAAGCGCTATATGCACCACTATAACTTCCCCGGCTACTCCGTCGGCGAGGCCAAGCCCGCCCGCAGCCCCGGCCGCCGCGAGATCGGTCACGGCGCTCTCGCCGAGCGCGCTCTGCTGCCCGTCATTCCGCCCGTTGAGGAGTTCCCCTACGCCATCCGCGTGGTGAGCGAGGTCGTCTCCTCCAACGGCTCCACCTCTCAGGGCTCCATCTGCGGCTCCACGCTCGCGCTGATGGACGCCGGCGTGCCCATCAAGGCGCCCGTCGCCGGCATCTCCTGCGGCCTCATTCAGGACGGCGACGATTTCACCACCTTCATCGACATTCAGGGCGTTGAGGACTTCCACGGCGAGATGGACTTCAAGGTCGCCGGTACGAAGAAGGGCATCACCGCCATCCAGATGGACCTCAAGAACGACGGCCTGACCATGGCGATCATCAGGAACGCGCTGGACATTACCTACGACGCGCGCGTGCAGATCCTTGATCAGATCATGCTGCCCTGCATCGCCGAGCCGCGTCCCGAGGTCAGCCCCTACGCGCCCAAAATGATCACCATGAAGATCGATCCCGACCGCATCCGCGAGGTCATCGGCAAGGGCGGCTCCGTCATCCAGAAGATCGTCGCCGATACCGGCGCGAAGATCGACATCGACGACGACGGCACCATCCACATCGCCTCTGCCGACGCCGCCGCCTGCGACGCCGCGAAGAAGTGCATCGACGACATCGTGTTTGTCCCCGAGGTCGGCAAGCTGTACTACGGCCGCGTCGTGCGCCTGATGCAGTTCGGCGCCTTTGTGGAGATCGCCCCGGGCAAGGACGGCCTGGTTCACATCTCCAAGCTCGACAAGAAGCGCGTCGAGAAGGTCGAGGACGTGGTCACCGTCGGCGACATGATCTGGGTCAAGTTCATGGAGATCGACGAAAAGGGCCGCTGGAACCTCTCCCGCAAGGACGCTCTCCTCGAGATCGAGGCTCAGCAGGCCGAGGCTGCCAAGGAGCAGTAAGCGGCAAACCGAAATTTACAGGGAAAGTGCGTTGACTGCTGCCGATGGTCAACGCACTTTCCCTGCACTTGCGCAAAGAAGAGAGACGTGATATCATAAAAACGATACGATCGGACGGTTATGGAGGCGAATATCATGTGGCTTACATTTGCGCTGCTGTCGGCGGTGTTTGCATCGCTCACATCAATACTGGCAAAGGTGGGCATTGATGGGGTCAACTCAAATCTTGCAACGGCTATTCGAACTGCAGTCGTTCTTGTCATGGCATGGGGAATGGTTTTTCTTACCAATACACAGGGCGGGATCACAGAGATCAGCAAAAGAAGCTGGCTGTTTTTGATCCTTTCGGGCCTGGCGACAGGAGCCTCCTGGCTGTGCTACTATCGAGCGCTGCAAATTGGAGAGGCATCTAAGGTTGTGCCGATCGATAAGCTGAGCGTTGTGATCACGTTGGTGATGGCGTTTGTTTTCCTGCATGAGCAGTTTACGGCAAAATCCCTTCTGGGCTGTGCCCTGATCGGTGCAGGGACATTGTTGATGGTCCTGTAGTCGCCGATTCACGGAACAGGGAAAAAGAGGGCGCGGATATTCCGTGCCCCTTTTCATTTTTCCTGTTTTGTGGTATCATACAGGCAAATACAGGCTATCATCAAGGAGGACACCCTATGCCCGACACCATTGCTGCCATCGCCACCGCGCCCGCGGCCGCCGCGGTCGGTATCGTGCGCCTCAGCGGCGCAGAGACGCGGCGTGTGCTCGCGGCGCTGTTTACGCCGGTGGATGGTCGTTCGGCTGCGGAGCTTCCGCCGCGGCGCATGACCTACGGCACGGTGCGCGACGCCGAGGGCCGCACGCTCGACCACGCGCTGGCGGTGGTGTTCTCCGCCGGACACAGCTACACGGGCGAGGAGAGTGCGGAGCTGCACTGCCACGGCTCGCCGGTCGTTTTGCAGGAGGTCCTGCGCGCCGCGTTTGCTGTGGGCGCGCGGCAGGCGCGGGCGGGAGAGTTTACCGAGCGCGCGTTCCTGAACGGCAAAATGGACCTCACCGAGGCAGAGGCGGTCATCGACCTCATCGACGCCGAGACCGCCGAGGCGGCGCGGAACGCTGCCGCACAGGTGGACGGCGCGCTGCGCCGTCCGGTCGAACAGGTCTACGACGCGCTGCTGGGCATCACCAGCCGCTTCTACGCCGTGGTGGACTATCCCGATGAGGACATCGAGGACCTGACGCTTGCCGAGACGGAGCAAACGCTCACGGAGAGCGAGCGGACGCTCACGGCTCTGCTCGGCACCTTTGCGCGCGGTCGCGTGCTCAAAAGCGGCGCGGTGACCGCCATCGTCGGCGCGCCGAACGCGGGCAAAAGCTCGCTGCTCAACGCGCTCGTGGGCTACGACCGCGCCATCGTCACCGACCTTCCCGGCACGACGCGCGACACCGTGGAGGAAAAGGCGGTGGTCGGCGGCGTGCTGCTGCGGCTGATCGACACGGCGGGCATCCGCGAGACGGACGACGCCGTGGAGCGGCTCGGTGTGGAGCGCTCGCGCCGCGCGGTCGAGAGCGCCGACCTGGTGATCGTCGTAGCGGACGGCAGCCAAATACCGCTCGCTGTGGAACCGGATATCCTTGCGCTTGCGGCCAAAGCACCGCATTGGATCCTGGCCGTCAGCAAGGACGATCGGAACCCCGCCGTAAAGACCGCCGTTTGGAGACTGCCGGACGGCGCGCCTGCGCCGGAGCATCTGGTCTCCTTTAATTCCGTAACGCCCGGCGGGCTGGATGTGCTGATCGACGCGATCCGAGACTGCTTTCCCGCCGGCGCTCCCGCAGGCGGTACGCTGCTCACCAACGCGCGGCAGGCCGAGGCCGTCCGCCGTGCGCTCGAGAGCGTCCGCGCGGCGCGCGAGGCGCTCACCGCCGGGCTGACGCCCGACGTGGTGCTCACCGAGGCCGAGGGTGCGCTCGACGCGCTCGGCGAGCTGACCGGACGCACGGCGCGCGAGGACATGGTGGCGCGCATTTTTGAGCGCTTCTGCGTTGGAAAGTGAGAAAAACCGCATTGTTTACAGAAAATTCTTGATATTATCTTAACGTTCTGCTACAATACTGCCATTCTCTGGAAAATTGATCCTATCCCCCAAAAGGGGCCGCTTGTCTGCGGCCCGGAAAGGAACGCCATGCGTGACTATATTATCATGACCGACAGCTGCTGCGACCTGAACCGGCAGGAGGTCGACGAGCTCGGACTTACCGTTCTGCCGCTTTCCTTTACGATCGAGGGCAAAACCTATCTCAATACGCCCGACCATGCCGATATGTCCCCCGAGGAATTTTTTGCGAAGATCGCCGCGGGCGAGAACAGCACCACCGCCGCCGCCAACGTCGGTCAGTTTGACGAGGCGATGCGCAGGGCGCTCGACGCGGGCAAGGATATCCTGTGCATCTGCTTCTCCAGTGCGCTGTCCACCACCTATCAGTCTGCCTGCATCGCGGCGGAGGACCTGAGAAGCGAGTATCCCGACGCGAAGATCCTCGTCATCGACTCCCTCTCCGCCTCGCGCGGACAGGGGATGCTGCTCTACCGCACGGTGCAGGAGCGCCGGAAGAGCAGCCCCGATATTGAGACGCTGGCGGCGTATGTGAAGAGCATCCTTCAGACCCAGTGCCATTGGTTCATCGTGGACGATCTCAACCACCTCAAGCGCGGCGGCCGCGTGAGCGCCACGGCGGCCTTCGTCGGCACGATGCTGGGCATCAAGCCCGTTATGCATACCGACAGCGAGGGCAGGCTCATTCCCATGAGCAAGGCGCGCGGCACCAAAGCCGCGCTCAAGGCGCTGGTCGACAAGGTGGAGGAGCTGGGCGTCGAGCCGGACAAGAACCAGCCCATGTTCATCTGCCATGCCAACTGTCCCGACTCCGTGGCATACGTCAAGGAGATGCTGGAGGAGCGCTTCGGCGTGACGGACGTCCGCGCGGACTTCATCGGCCCCGTGATCGGCGCGCACACCGGCTGCGGCACGCTGGGCCTGTTCTTCGTGGGCACGCAGCGATGAAGTGGCTGGAGCTGCACATCGACACCGCCCGCGCCGGTCTGGAGCCGGTCAGCGAGCTGCTGCGCGAGCAGGGTGTTGAGGGCCTCGTCATCGACGACGAGGCGGACTTCAAGGACTTTCTCGAAAACAACCACCAGTATTGGGACTATGTGGACGACGAGCTGCTGGCGGAGAAGCACGGCAAGTGCCGCGTGACCTTCTACCTTGAGGAGAGCGAGACCGGCTTTTCCACGCTGGCACAGGTCCGCATCGCGCTTTCGGCGCTCAAGAAGCAGCATCCCGAATACGCGCCGCTGCTCCTCACGATGGAAAACGTGGAGGACGCCGACTGGGAGAACAACTGGAAGCAGTTCTATAAGCCCATGGAGATCGGCGAGCGCCTGCTGGTCATTCCCGAGTGGGAGCAGACAAAGCCGACGGAGCGCGTGAAGCTCATCCTGAATCCCGGGCTGACCTTCGGCACGGGCAGCCACGCGACCACACGCCTGTGCCTTCAGGCGCTCGAAAAGCACATTCACGGCGGCGAAAAGGTGCTCGACCTCGGCTGCGGCAGCGGCATCCTCTCCATCGCGGCACTGCTGCTGGGCGCGGAGGACGCCTTCGCCTGCGACATCGACGATAAGTGCGTGGGCGTTGCCTACGAAAACGCCGCGCTCAACGGCATCGGACGGGAGCACTACACCGTCCGCGCGGGCGACGTGCTCAGCGACAAAAGGCTCGCGCGCGAGTTCGGCGGGGACTATGACATCGTCGTGGCGAACATTGTGGCGGACGTCATCCTCGCGCTCGCGCCGCAGGTGCGGCCGCTGCTGAAAAAGGACGGATGGTTCCTCTGCTCCGGCATCATCGACGACCGCGCGGTCGAGGTCGCGGACGCGCTGCGTCTTGCGGGCTGGGCGATCATGGAGGCCCGCGAGAGCGAGGGCTGGTTCTCGTATTTGTGCAAATAACAGCAAAGGGGAGCGTTCTCTGCCATAGAGAGCGCTCCCCCTGTTTGGTGCCGTATCGCGTGCAATTTATTTCCCGATTTTTTGCAGCATCCTTGTAAATTCCTCCGGCAGAGGACAGGAAAGCTCCACGACCTCGTGCGTGCGCGGATGGAGAAAGCGCAGACCGACCGCGTGCAGGCATTGCCCCGTCAGGCCGGGGACTTCCTTTTTTGCGCCGTACACCGTGTCGCCGAGAATGGGATGCCCGATGTAGGCCATGTGGACGCGGATCTGGTGCGTGCGCCCCGTTTCGAGCCGGCAGCGGACGTGGGTATAGCCCGGATAGCGGGCGATGACCTCCCAATGCGTGACCGCCTCGCGTCCGCCGGCGACCACCGCCATGCGCTTGCGGTCGGTCGGGTGGCGCGCGATGGGCGCGTCCACCGTGCCGCGATCCTCGCGCAGCTTGCCCACAACGATGCACTCGTAGGTGCGTGCGAGCGTGTGGTCGGCGAGCTGCGCGGAGAGATATTGGTGCGCCGCGTCGTTCTTCGCCGCGATGATGAGACCGCTCGTGTCGCGGTCGATGCGGTGGACGATGCCCGGACGCAGCGCGCCGCCGATGCCCGAGAGCGTTCCCGCACAATGGTACAGCAGCGCGTTGACGAGCGTGCCGTCCGGGTGCCCCGGCGCGGGGTGAACGACCATGCCGCTGGGCTTGTTGACCACGATCACGTCCGCGTCCTCGTACACCACGTCGAGCGGAATGTCCTGCGGCACGGCCTCGACCGGCTCCGGTTCGGGCAGCGTTACGGCGACGGCCTCGCCGCCCGCGAGCTTATAGCTTTTGCTGACGGTCTTTCCGTTCACCGCGACCTCGCCGCTCTCAATGAGCCGCGTCGCCTGCGAGCGGGTCAAGCCGTCAAGGCTCGACGCAAGAAATGCGTCGAGCCTTTGATTTCTGTTTTCTTCACTTACCCTGAGCAGGATCGGTCCCATGGTCCTTCTCCCAATTCTTTGCGTCGGTGTTCGGGTAGATCCAAATGTAGTAAACGAGCGCCGCGGCGGTGCCGCAGACCACAAAGCAGTCCGCAACGTTGAAAACCGGAAACTCGATGAACGCGCAGTCGAGCATATCCACCACATAACCGAGGCGGACGCGGTCAATGAGATTGCCCACGCCGCCGCCGATCACGGCGGTCAGCGACCACACGCCGAGCGGGTGCCGCACGATCCGCGCGAGCAGCCACGCGAGCGCGAGCATCCCCACGCCCGTCACGCCGATGAGCAGCCAGCGCTCACCGGAAAAGCTCGACCACGCCGCGCCGAAATTGCGCACATAGTGCAGCCGCAGCAGCCGCGGGATAAACTCCGCGCTCTCGCCCACGGCGAAATGCGCCACGATATAGGCCTTCACCCACTGGTCCAGCGCGACGATGGCCGCGATGGCCAAGGGACAGAGCCACAGCGAACGCTTCTTCATGGCTGCGGCGCCTCGCTGTCGTCATCGGGGCAGACGATCACCCACTCCGCGTCCGCGGGGGCAAGTGCGAGCGTTTCTGCCTGTGCGTCCGTCATGGCAAGGTTCTCCGGCAATTCGCGCAGCGCACCGATGGGGACATAGTAGGCGCCCGCGTCGTCGGCCTTCACGCCGCCGTTTTCCGTCACATAGTCCGTCGCGCCCGCGCCGTACAGCTCAAGCACCACAGGACCGTACCATGCGGCAAGCAGGCTGCCCTCCTCGCCGCTCTCGCCGATGGCAGCCGTCTCGCAGCCGTATTCGGTTTCCTGACCGTCCGCGGTCTTGGCCATGCCGGAGCCTGTTGTCGAACTGTCGAGCGCGGCGTAGTAGGGGCTGGACTGCACCGTTTCGCAGCGCTGCTCGGCAGGCTCCTCCTCGGCATCGGGCGCCGAAGCGTCGGCCGTCGCATCGAAGGTATCCGCCGCGTACATCTGCGCGTTCTCCGGCGCGGCGGGCGCGGCACTGTCCGAGCCCGTTTTCTGATCCATCTGCGGGATCGTTACCGCCGCCGCGAGCGCGATGATCGCCGCGCAGGCCGCCATCGGCATCCACCGCCGCCATGCGCTCCGCTTTTTCGCCTGCGGCTTCGCCGCCGCCTTTTCCGCGCGCACCGCTGCCATCACGCCCTCCGTGAAGCCCGCGGGCACGTCCTCGTCCTCCAGCTCGCCGAGGGCGGCGTGCAGGGCCGTCAGCTCGCCGAGCAGCCTTCCGCATTCCTCGCATTCGCTCACATGAGCGAGCACCTCCGCGCGCTCCTCCTCCGTCAGCTCTCCGTCAACAAAGGCCGAGAGCAGCGGCGCAAATTCTTCACAATTCTTCATATTGCGTTCCTCTCCCCTCCGACAGTCTGATTACATTCTGTAACCTTTGACGCTGGCTTTTCAAAAAAGTTCCCGTCTGCCGCCAAATAATTTCGCAGCAGCAGCCGCGCGCGGTTGATGCGGCTTTTCACCGTGCCGAGCTCCAGCTCCGTGACCTCGCAGATCTCCGCGTAGCTGAGCTGGTGCAGCTCGCGCAGCACGAGCACGCGCCGGTAATCCTCCGGCAGGGCGGCAAGCCCCTCGCGCACCAGCCGCTGCGTCTCCCGACCCTCGACGTGCTCCTCCGGCGTGGGCGCGCGGTCGCGCACCTCGAGGTGTACATCCTCGTCGTCGAGCGATACGCCGTCCACCGCGCGCTTGTTGCGCCGCAGCAGGTCGATGCAGGCGTTGCTCGCCAGACGGTAGAGCCAGGTGGACAGCGCTGCGTCCTCGCGGAAGCCCTCCAGTCCCCGCCAGAGGGCGAGGAAGGTATCCTGCGCGGCCTCCGCCGCGTCCTCGCTGCTGCCGCACATGCGCAGGCAGAGGTTGTATATTTTCTTTTCATGCAGCCGGACGAGCTGTTCAAAGGCTGCCTCGTCGCCGCCTCGCGCGGCTTGGATCAGTTCACTTTCGTTCATGTCCGCTCCGTAGGTTCAGTCGCTCAGATCGCGCTTGATGCCCGCCGTGACGCGGTAAAGATCCTCAAGCGTCTCCATGCGGTTGATCTGGTCTTTATAGTAGTTGGCGTATTTCACGCCCTTGAGATACCAGCAGTAGTGCCGCCGCGCCTCGAGCAGCGCGACCTTTTCATTGCGGAATTCCGCGCTGCGCTCGATCTGGCGCACCAGCGCGTCGCAGCGCTCGGCAAGCGGCGGCAGCGGCGGGATCGGCTCGCCCGCGAGCGCGGCCCTGCACTGCTGAAAGAGCCACGGATTGCCGAAGCAGCCGCGCCCGATCATCACCGCGTCCGCGCCGGTGAGCTTCAGAGCTTTTATCGCATTTTCCGGGGTAAAAACATCGCCGTTGGCGATAACGGGAATGTTCACCGCTTCCTTCACCTCGCGGATGGTCGACCAGTCCGCCTGCCCGCCGTACATCTGCACGCGGGTGCGCCCGTGGACGGTGATGCCCGCGACGCCGGCGGACTCGAGCAGCGCGGCCAGCTCCGGCGCGTTGATGCTGCCCTTGTCCCAGCCGCGGCGCATCTTCACCGTGACCGGAACCTTTACCGCCCTGACCACCGCCTCGGCGATACGCGCCGCCTTTTCGGGGTCGCGCATCAGCGCCGAGCCGTCGCCGTTGTTGACGATCTTGCCGACCGGACAGCCCATGTTGATGTCCAGAATGTCCGCGCCGCTCGCCTCAATGGCGATCTGCGCCGCCTCGGCCATGCAGACCGGGTCGCTGCCGAAGATCTGCGCCTGCATCGGGTGCTCGCCCGGAAAGGGCGCGAGCAGCGTGCGGCTCTTTTTATCCTGATAGCACAGCGCCTTCGAGCTCACGAGCTCCGTACACGTCAGCCCCGCGCCGAGGGACGCGCACAGCTCGCGGAAGGCCGCGTCGGTCACGCCCGCCATCGGCGCGAGCGCGAGCTGCGAGTTGATCTCCACCGTACCGATGCGCATGGACGTTCCCTCCTTCACCGTGTTTTCATAGAAGAAAATTATACCACAGCTTTCCCAAAAGCGGAAGTCCTTATTTTTGCGCGGCAAAAGCCCGTTAACATAGATACCGCTTTCAGCTGTGTAGACCGCCCCGCGCTTTATGCTCATGGTCGAGGCGTTTTCGTCGATGTCCTCCCACTTCAAGCCGACCAATTCGCTGCGACGCAAACCGGTCATAACAAAAAACATCAGCATACAGTGAAAATCGAGTGGTAGCGTCGGGAGCAGGTGGAAAATCTTACGGCTTCTTCATCGTCCAACGCATCGACAGGCTTTCTCTCCTTTCTTGGCGCTTCGACTTGACGCAAGGGATTTTTGCTGATGACCTCCTGCCTTTCGGCGTAGTTGAATATCAGCCCCAACGTCGCGTAGAGATGGCAGACCGTCTTTGCCGCGAGAGACTTTCCCCTTGTGCTCCTGTATTCCGTGCGGAGATAGGTCAGATACCGCTGAATGTCTATCGCTGTGATTTCCTGCATGGAGCGTCCTTTGAAATACTCAGTCAGCCGTTTGGTGTTGTTCCGATAGAACGAGACGGTGACTGGTTTATTGCTCCCATTTTGCACCTGCAGCGGCAGCCAGACATTGTTGACGAAATCCGTAAAATCATAGCGAGGTATGGGAGCGGCAATGGGAGCTTCTGCTTCAAGCGGTCCGAATTTCAGATTCTCCTCCCATTCGTCTGCGGCTCGCTGTGCAGCTCTTTCTGCACGGACTGAAGATAAGCCTTGCGGTACCTGCCATGTTCGGTATCGTCTGATTTGCCGGCCGTTTTCGTCCTTGCCAAGACAGGCGGTAAAGCGGTACAGAAAAATTTTCCCGTTTTTCTCAACTGCGCGAATATTTGCCATGATATACCTCCGATTTTCGGCATATCATGGGGTGTTTTCCATCAGCTTTTTTCGGCCTGTGCGTTTTTTGTGTGTAATTTTGTGTTAGCGCCGGGCGGAATTAGCCATTCCGGGCCGGGCGGAAATCGCCAATTT
>CALDMA010000231.1 GCA_937915075.1 uncultured Oscillospiraceae bacterium | reverse complement strand
TCCACCGCTACTTCGAGCCCCTACCCTCCGGCTTCCGCTATGCTGAGTTCAACAACCTCCAGTCCGTCAAGGACATCATGGATGAATACGTCTGCGCCATCCTGACCGAGCCCGTTCAGGGCGAGGGCGGCGTGCGTCCCGCCTCTCAGGAATTCCTGCAGGGCCTGCGTGACCTGTGCGACGAGAAGGGCATCCTCCTCATGTTCGACGAGGTCCAGGTCGGCTCCGGCCGTACCGGCAAGCTTTTCGCGCACCAGAATTACGGCGTGGAGCCCGATACCTGCTCCATGGCCAAGGCGCTCGGCTCCGGCGTGCCCATCGGCGCGGTCTGCGCCCGCGGCGACGCGTCCAAGACCCTCACCCCCGGCACCCACGGCTCCACCTTCGCCGGCGGTCCTCTCGCCTGCGCTCTGGCTGCCACCACGCTCGACGTCATGATCAACGAGGGCGTCATCGAGAATGCCCGCGTCATGGGTGAATACTTCCGCGATCAGATGCACAAGGTCATCGAGAAGAACCATCCCAAGGCGGTCAAGGAGATCCGCGGCCTCGGCATGATCAACGGCATCGAGCTCAACCAGCCCAGCGGCCAGCCCGTCGTCGATCTGTGCTACAAGGATGCCAACGTTCTCATCAACAACACCAACGGCAACGTCCTGCGCTTCGTTCCGCCGCTGATCACCGGCAAGGAAGAGATCGACCTGTGCATCAAGGCGGTCGACGATGCCATGACCAAGCTCGGTTGGTAAATTCTAACGACGCTATCACCAAGCATAACCGCCAAATTTTGTGATATCCGGCAAGCGCGCGGCACTTGCCACCGTGCATAAAATATGCTAAAATATCTGCATATTTAATCGGTACGCCGCACGCTTCCCGTATCAGCTAAGCAAGTGATTTCCCCGTCCCCCGTTTCGCAGGGGGGCGAGGGGGACGGGGAACACGCAGCAAACCGTTTCCTGATCGTTCAAGGAGGGAAAAATCACCGAATAAAGGGGGAATACCGTCAAGACCACGTCCTCCCGCCGCCGGTCTCATCTGCCGGAGCGCGGGCGCACAGACCCACGCAAATACCGTAAAACTGTGTTCACCATCTACAAAGCTGCGCCGACGGGAGCATTCCCGCCGCGTGCGCACCATGTATTTAGAGAAAGGTTGGTACAAACAAGTGAGTGAAGAAAAGAAAGTGAAGACCCCGCGTATGCCCAAGCTGTGGGAAGCCCTGCTGACGATGGCGTTCTTGGTCGCCATGCTGGCACTCGGTATCGTCAAATACGGCGTGGACCCGCACGTTCCCATGTTCATCGGCACCCTCGGCGCCGCCATGATGGCGCTCTACCTCGGCTACAAGTGGGAGGCCATCGAAAAAGCGATGATGGACGGCATTTATAAAGCCCTCCAGTCTGTCTGCATCCTCATCATCGTCGGTATCCTCATCGGCGTCTGGATCAATGCCGGCGTCGTTCCCACGATGATCTATTACGGTCTGAAAGTTCTCAAGCCCGCGATCTTCTTCATTGCGGCTGTTCTCATCTGCTCCATCACCTCTCTGGCCACCGGTACCTCCTGGGGCACGATGGGTACGATGGGCGTCGCCCTCATGGGCATCGGCTTCGGCCTTGGCATGAGCCCCGGCATGACCGCCGGCGCGGTCCTCTCCGGCGCCTACTTCGGCGATAAGATGTCCCCCCTGTCCGACACCACGAACCTCGCCCCCGCCATGGCCGGAACCGACGTTATGACCCACGTCAAGGGCATGATGATCCCCACCGGCATCACCTATGGCATCACCCTCGTTGCCTTCGGCATTCTCGGCGCCATGCAGTATCACGGCGGCGACGCCGATATGAGCCGCGTGACCGAGTTCTCCGGCGCGCTGGAGTCCGTGTTCACCATCAACCCGCTCCTGCTCCTGCCGCCCGTCATCGTCATCGTGGCGGTCGCGCTCAAGATGCCCGCCATCCCCGGCATCACCCTCGGCATCGTCTCCGGCGCGATCCTCGGCATGATCTTCCAGAGCGACTGCAACATGGGCACCGTGTTTGACTACGGCATGAACGGCTACTACTTCAGCGACGAAGCGCTCGCCATGTTCGAAGCCACCCTCACGCCCGAGACCAGCTACACCATGACCCGTCTCCTTGAGAGCGGCGGCGTTATGGGCATGATGTTCTCCGTCTCCATGACGATCATCGCCATGATGTTCGGCGGCATTATGGAGGATACCCACCAGCTCGAGGTTATCGTCAACTCCCTCAAGAAGCTGGCGAAGGGCCCCGCAGGCCTCGTGCTCCTCACCGAGTGCACCTGCGTGCTCTCCAATGCCACCATGCCCGAGCAGTACATCTCCATCGTCGTTCCCGGCCGTATGTACGCCGAGGAATATAAAGAGATGGGCCTGCATCCCGCGGTCCTCTCCGGTGCGCTCGAAGGCGCCGGCACCGTCACCTCCGCCCTCATTCCGTGGAACACCTGCGGCGTGTTCATTTCCAGCACCCTCGACATCAGCGCGTGGGGCGCGGGCGGCTACGGTCCCTGGGCGATCTTCAACTGGCTCATGCCCATCGTCAACTGGCTGTGCGCGGTCGTTGGTCTAACCCTCAAGGATCTGGACAACAAGCCCTATAAGAAGTCCAAGGCTGCCGCCAAGGCGGAATAAATCAAAACGGCAAAGGAACGGTCTATGAACAGAGGAACGACACGATACCCTCTTTTAGAGATCGACCTTGACAAGCTGAAAGCAAATCTGGCAGCGCTCATCGAGCGCTGCCAGAGCCTTTCTGTCGGGGTCACAGGCGTGGTCAAGGGCTTCACGGCGCTGCCGGAGGCCGCGAAGGTCTATACGGAATGCGGCGTGCGGAGCCTTGCCTCGTCGCGTCTCGGGCAGCTGCGCGCCCTGCGTGACGCGGGCGTCGCCTGCGAGCGCGTTCTTATCCGCATCCCCATGCTCTCCGAGTTGCCGGAGGTCGCAGAGGTCGCGGACATGAGCCTTCAGAGCGAGCTTAAGACGCTCCGCGCCCTCAACGCGGTCTGCGCGAAACGCGGAACGCGCCACAAGGTCCTGCTGATGGCCGACCTCGGCGACCTTCGCGAGGGCTTCTGGAGCCGCGAGGAGCTGGTCGACGCCGCGCTCGAGGTCGAGTATAAGCTCGACCATCTGGAGCTGGCGGGTGTCGGCACGAACCTCGGCTGCTACGGCTCCGTCGCCGCCACGCCGGAGAAGCTGCGCGAGCTGGTCGCCGCCGCCGAGGCGGTGGAGCGCGCCATCGGCCGCGAGCTGCAATACATCTCCGGCGGCGCGTCCACCTCCGTCCACATGGTGCTCGACGGCACGCTGCCGGCGCGCGTCAACCATCTGCGCATCGGCGAATTTGCCCTCCTCGGCGGCATCTACGGCTGCTATCCCGACTTTTTGCGCCGCGACGTATTCACCCTCCGTCTGGAGGTCGTGGAGTGCAAGCCGAAGCCCAGCTATCCCGTCGGCGAGCGGACCGTGGACGCCTTCGGCAAAACGCGCGAATACACCGACCGCGGCACCCGCCGCCGCGCGCTCTGCGCCGCGGGCCGCGTCGATTACGGCGACCCCTTCGACCTCACGCCGCGCCTCGCGGGCGTTGAGGTCCTCGGCGCGTCCTCGGACCACACCATTCTCGACGTGGAGGACGCCGCCGTCCCCGTCCGGCTCGGCGATGTGCTGGACTTCGGTGTGAGCTACGGCTCGCTCGTCTATCTCACCAACACGCCCGAGGTCCGCATCGCTTATCGGAAAGGCGGCCGCCTGTACACGGCGGAATAACGCACAAGGAAGCCCTCCGCTCGGTGAGCGGAGGGCTTTTCTTCGCTTTTTCGTTTTCTCAGCTCAGCGTCGTGCCGGTGACGAAGCTCGCCACGATGATGAGCAGGATGGAGATGGGCGCAACGTACTTGACCAGCACGCCGTAGACCTTTGCCAGCTTGAACGGCTTGCCGTCCAGCTCGATCTCACGCACGGCATTCTCGGGCTTCCAGATCCAGCCGGTGAAGATGCACACGCCCAGCGCGCACAGAGGGATCATCAGGCGGTCGGTGAGGAACTCCATGAAGTCGCCGAAGATGGGGAAGCTCACGCCGTTGGCGAAGTCGAACCAAATGCCCTTGATGTTGAACGCGGCCTGCGACATGGTGTACAGGCAGCCGATGAGGAACATCGTCGCGCAGGTGAGGATGGTGGTGGGCTTGCGCTTCCAGCCGAAGCGCTCGGTCAGGAACGCGACCACGCCCTCGATGAGGGACATGCTGCTCGTCAGCGCGGCGAACAGGAGCAGCAGGTAGAACAGCACGCCGAAGAACGCGCCGCCCGCCATGTGCTCGAACACGCCCGCGAGGGACGCGAAGGCAAAGCCGCCGCCCTTGCCGACGTTCTCGGAGCCGAGCGTCGCAAACACCGCGGGCACGATGATGAAGCCGGCGATGAGCGCCACGAGCGTATCCATCGTGCAGATGAGCGCCGTGTTCTTGCCGAGGTTCTCATGCTTGGGCAGATACGAGCCGTAGGTGATCATGATCGCCATGCCCAGCGACAGGGAGAAGAACGCCTGCCCCAGCGCGGAGAGGAAGGTGTTGAAGCCGACCTTGCTCCAGTCGCAGCTGAGCATATAGGCGAAGCCGGCCTGCGCGCCGTCGAGCGTGATGGTGCGCACGAGCAGCACGATGAGAATGACGAACAGCGCGGGCATACCGACCTTGTTGAACTTCTCGATGCCGCCCTCAACGCCCTTGATGATGATGAAGGCATTGGTTGCCATAAAGACCGCGGCAAAGAGGATGGCCGTCAGCGGGAACCATGTCTCGCCCGTCGCGGCGTTGTAGCCGAGCAGGCCGTAGAAATAGCCGAGCGGATCGGCATAGACCGTCTGCGCCTCCGTCACATAGGACACGACATAGCGCAGCACCCAGCCGCCGACGTGGCAGTAATAGGAGGTGACGATAAACGCCACCGCGACGCCCGTGATGCCGACCCACTTGAAGCCGCGGTAGCCGAGCTTATGAAAGCTGTCGATGGCGTTCGCCTGCGCGGCGCGGCCGATGGTCAGCTCCGAGAGCATAACAGGGAAGCCGATGAGAACGACGATGGCCAGATAAATGAGGATGTAGGCGCCTCCGCCTCCCTCAAAGGCCTTGCCGGGGAACTTCCAGATATTGCCGAGGCCGACGGCGCTGCCCGCCGCCGCCAGGATGAAGCCGATCTTGCTTCCCCATTGGGCGCGATTGTTTTCCATGTGATTTTCTCCTTTAATACGTTTCTCTCTCTTCATTTTCCGCCAAATTTGTCCTCATATTTTTTAATGAGATGTATAAATTTAACAGAAATTAGTCAAATGATACCGTCTTTCTTGCCAAAAGTAAAGCGACGTATTATAATAAAAACATGAGCGATCCTAATAGAAAGGAAATACTTCTATGGAAAGCAAGAAATTAGAGGCCCTGCTCATGGCGGTCGATCTCGGCAGCTTCACCAAGGCGGCGGAGGTCCTCGGCTACACGCAGTCGGGCCTGACGCACATGATGAACTCGCTGGAAAAGGAGGTCGGCTTTACGCTGCTTGAGCGCGGACGCAGCGGCGTGCGCCTCACGGAGGAGGGCGAGCGCATCGCGCCCGCCGTGCGCGAATTTCTGCAGGCCAACGCCCGTCTCGACAGCGTGATCGAACAGGTCGCCTCCTCGCGCACGGAGATCATCCGCGTCAGCGCCTACGCCAGCATCGCCATGCACTGGCTGCCGGGCATCATCCAGCGCTTCCGCGAGGAATGCCCCGACGTGAACGTGGATATCCGCATGGCCGACCACGTCGACGTCCCCTACGAGCTGCTCGCGCAGGGCAAGATGGACGCCATTCTCGTCTCCCCGCAGGACGAGGGGCGGTATGAGTGGGTGCATCTTGCCGACGACCCCATGTTCGCCGTTCTGCCGAAGGATTTCGACACGCAGGGCATGACCGCCTTCCCGCTCGCCGCCTTCGAGGCGCGCGACTTCATCATGCCCTCGCAGGGCTTTGATAAGGACATCATGCGCATCTTCAACCGCATCGGCGTCAAGCCACACATCCTCCCGACCTGGGTGGACGATCCCACCGTCATCAGCATGGTCAGCCATGGCCTTGGCGTGAGCATGATGACCGAGCTGACCGTCCGCGGCCGCACCGACGGCGTAAAGCTGCTGCCGGTCGAGCCGGCGTCCTCGCGCGAGCTCGGCCTCGCCGTCCGCTCGCTCGACGCCGCGAGCGACGGCCTGCGCCACTTCATCGACTGCACGAAGCGCGTCGTCGCGGAAATGCAGCCCTGAGCCGTTGCAAAAGCCACTTGTAATCGCCGCCGAAGCGGTTATAATAAGGAAGTCCGCCTGCCCGCGGGCACAGAGAAAACAAAGCAAACGAAAAGGAACACCCTATGCTCACCTTTACTCCTGTCACGCAGCGGGACATCGCCCGCCTGCGCCGCTACTATAAAAGCTGCGAATATCAGCTCTGCGAATACTCCGCCCTCGTCAAGCTCATGTGGCGCGGCCACCTGCATCCCTCGTGGGCCGAAGGCGCGGGCTGCCTGATCGTCCGCAATTTCATCGACGGCCAGTATTGCTTCGACTACCCCGTTCCCGGGCCCGACGGCGACGAGGACGCGGCGCTCACACTCATCGAGGACGACTGCCGCGAGCGGGATATCCCCCTCGTCCTCTCCGTCGTCCCGCAGGAGAAGGCGGAGCGCCTTGCCGCGCGCTACCCTTACTTCCGCTTTTCCTCCCCGCGCGTCTGGCGCGACTATATCTACGCCGCCGAGGACCTGCGTGACTTCGCCGGCCGCCGCTACTCCGGCCAGCGCAACCACATCAACAAGTTCCGCAAGCTCTATCCCGACGCCGCCTTCCGCCCGCTCGGGAAGAGCGACCTGCCGCTCATCGCGCAGTTCTTCCGCGACTACGAGACCGTCTTCACCAAGGCGTCCGACTCGGCGAAAAACGAGCTGCGCTGCGCCGAGAGGATGCTCCGCATGACCGGCAGTCCGCACTTCCTCGTCGGCGGCATGGAGTTGGACGGCAGGCTCCTCTCCGTCGCCATGGCGGAGCGCTGCGGCAGCACGCTGCAGATCCATATCGAAAAGGCCCTCTACGGCTATGAGGGCGTCTATCCCGCCACCGTGCAGGCCTTCGCGCAGGAATTTGCCGTGGACGGCGTGCGCTGGCTCAACCGCGAGGACGACGCCGGCGATAAGGGTCTGCGTACCTCGAAGCTCCAGTACCTGCCCGACCACCTCGGCGCGAAGCTGCGCTTCGACGTGCTCAACGAGCTGGTCAACATCACCGAAATTCCGACCCTCACCACCGCCCGTCTGACGCTCGACGCGCTCACCGACGCGGACAAGGCCGCCTACGCCGCCCTCTGCCTCGACGACGACCGCAATAAGTGGTGGGGCTACGACTTCCGCAAGGACTACGACGGCACGCCCTACGAGGACTACTTTCTCGCCGTCGCGCGTGAGGACTACGCCCGCTCCCGCGCCGTAAACTTTGCCGTCCGGCTGAACGGCGCGTTCATCGGCGAGGCCGTCCTCTACCGCTTCGATTCCCGCGGCGGCGCGGAGCTCGGCTGCCGTATCTCTCCGGACTTCGCGGGCCACGGCTACGGCACGGAGGCCTTCGCCGCCGTCGCCGACTGGGCGCTCTACCGGCTCCACCTCGCACACGTCGTCGCCAAATGCTATAAGGAAAACGACGCCTCCTACAAGATGCTCTCGAGCTGTATGCACCGCGCCGGCGAGGACGAGACCTTCTTCTATTTTGATAAGGAAGTCTGAACCGCGTATGAAAAGACCGCCTCTGCACACAATAGTGCAGAGGCGGTCTTTTGTGTCCGCACAAAGGATCCCGGCATTTCAGATACGTCGCCCGCCGACAGGCGGCAGCTGCGGCGTATGCAGGCTCTCCATCTGCCGCTGATGGAGGGCAAAGCAAGGCAGAGCGGCAGAATGGAGATCATCACGATGGGAACCGATTCCGAATTTTGCTCAGACGAGCGCGTGGGCTATACCCTGCTCAAGTCCTTCCTCGCGGGCGACATCAATGCCAACCGCTGCTACGCCGGACTCTCGCCCGAGGAGCAGCAGCGCCTGACCTCCGGCGTCAAGAGCCTGCGCACCCCCGACGAGGTCGCCAGCTACGTCTGGGACTATCTTGACAGACAAGGACGGTAAGCCGCCATGGAGCGCCTGACGGGACACTTTGAACAGGATGTCCGCACGCTCGACGCCCTGCTGGGCGTCGAGCGCTGCTTCGACATGATCGCCCGCGACCTCGTCGCGGGCGGCCGCCGCTGCCGTCTGTATGTCGTGGACGGCTACGGCGACGACGCGGTGCTCGAGCGCATGATCGGCTTCTGGCTCGCCCTGCCCTCCACCGCCGACGCCGCCGACGCGCAGACCTTCATCGACCGCTATGTGACCTTCAGCGAGGTCAACGCCGAAGCCGATCTCCGGCAGGCGGCCACCGCCGTGTTCCTCGGCAAAACGCTGCTCCTCGCCGAGGGCTACGGCGAATGTATCCTCATCGACGCGAAGAGCTACCCCTCCCGCGGCGTGGAGGAGCCGTCCTCGGGTAAGGTGCTGCGCGGCGCGCACGACGGCTTCATCGAAACCCTCGTGCAGAACGCGGCGCTGCTGCGCCGCCGCATCCGCACGCCGCAGCTCACGCTTGAGGGCCACAAAATTTCCGAGAAATCCCGCGCCGACGTCGTCCTCTGCTATCTTGAGGACAAGGTGGACCGCGCGCTCCTCGCGCGCGTCCGCGCGAAGCTCGCCGCCATCGACGCGAACTCCATCTCCATGTCGCAGGAATCCATCGCCGAGTCCATGATGGACCGGAAGCAATGGTTCAACCCCTTTCCCCGCGTTCGCTATACCGAGCGCCCCGACGCCGCCACCGCGAGCATCATGGAGGGCAGCATCATCGTCCTCGTGGACAACTCCCCCGCCGCCATGATCCTGCCCACCCGCTTCTTTGACTTCGTGCAGGAGGCGAACGACTTCTATTTTCCGCCGCTCGTCGGCTCGTACCTGCGCATCCTGCGCGTGGTCGTCTTTCTGCTCACGCTTTTCATCACACCCGTGTGGTATCTGCTCGTGCAGGATCCCGACCTCCCCAACAGCGCGCTGAGCTTCCTCGCCGTCACGAGCGAGTACGAGGTCCCCATCCTCGCCCAGCTCCTCCTGACCGAGTTCATCGTCGATCTTCTCAAGCTCGCCTCGCTCAACACCCCCAGCGTCTTTTCCAACTCGTTCTCCATGATCGGCGCGCTCGTGCTCGGTGACTTCGCCGTGCAGGCACATTGGCTCGTGCCGGAGGTGCTGGCGTACATGGCGTTCGTCGCCATCGCGAACTTTGCTCAACCGAGCTATGAGCTCGGCTACGCCTTCAAGCTCCTGCGCCTCGTGCTGCTCGTCAGCTCCGCCGCCCTCGGCTGGGCGGGCCTCGCGCTCGGCACGCTGCTCATCGTCGTCCTGCTCGTCACCACCAAGCCCATCGCCGGCGGACATTATATGTACCCCATCTATCCCTTCAACTGGCACGCGCTCCGCGCCCTGCTCGTCCGCCGCCCCATCGCCCCCGACAACACCTGAACGTATCGCTCAAAAAGCCGCCCTCCCGGGCGGCTTTTCCTTTTTTCCAAAAATTTTCCCTCCGCCCCCTTGACAAATCGCTTCCAATGTATTATTGTACTAAGCACCTAATACAATAATACACCAAAAAGGAGGAACCGTATGGAGTGGCAATTCCGCAATGACAGTCCCATCTACACCCAGCTCACGCAGCGCCTGACGCAGGCCATCGTCGCGGGCGAATTTCGGCCCGGCGAGCGTCTGCCCTCGGTGCGCGAGCTCGCGGTGGAGGCGGGCGTCAATCCCAACACGGTGCAGCGCGCGCTCGCCGACCTTGAGCGCGACGGGCTGGTCTTTTCCCAGCGCACCGCGGGCCGCTTCGTGACGGAAGATGTTTCCATGCTCGAAAATGCGAAGCTCCGTCTGGCGGACCAATGTGTGGAGAGCTTTCTCTCCGAAATGGCAAAGCTCGGCTGCGGCAGAGACGAGGTCATCGCCCTGCTGCAAGGCCGAAAGGAGGAAGGACAATGAATATTTTAGAATGTAAAGCGCTCACCAAGCGCTACGGCGGAAAGTCCGCCCTCGAGGGCGTGGACCTCGCCATCGAGCCCGGCCGCATCGTGGGCCTGCTCGGCCCGAACGGCAGCGGCAAAACGACCCTCATCAAGCTCGCCAACGGCCTGCTCACCCCCACGAGCGGCGAAATTTTGATCGACGGCAAAGCCCCCTCGCCGGAGACGAAGTCCATCGTCTCCTATCTCCCCGACCGCAACGCCCTGCCCGACTGGATGACCGCCGCGCAGACCGTCGACTACTACGCCGACTTCTACGCCGACTTCCGCCGCGACGCGGCGCAGGAGATGATCCAGCGTCTCGGCCTCGACGTTTCGGCGCGCGTCAAAACGCTCTCCAAGGGCACGCGCGAAAAGCTCCAGCTGATCCTCGTCATGTCCCGCGCGGCGAAGCTGTATCTGCTCGACGAGCCGATCGGCGGCGTGGACCCCGCCACCCGTGACTACATTCTCCGCACCATCATCGGCAACTACAACGAGGACGCCTCCGTCGTCCTCTCCACCCACCTCATCGCGGATGTCGAGCAGGTGCTCGACGAGGTGATCTTCCTGCAAAACGGCCGCGTCGAGCGTCACGCGAGCGTCGACGCCATCCGCGGCGAAACAGGCAAGAGCGTCGACGAGCTCTTCCGGGAGGTGTTCAAATGCTGACCAAACTCATCAAGCACGAATTTCGCGCCACGGCGCGCATCATGTGGCCCATCTTCGCGGGGATGCTCGCGCTGACGCTCGCCATGCGCGCGTCGCAGAATGTGCTGCAAAACGAATCTCCCTGGCTGCTCAACCTGCTTGCAATCCTCGTCGTAATGGGCTTTTTCCTCGGTCTCATGGCGCTGTGCTTCGCGCCGCTGGTGCTCTCCGCCGTCCGCTTCCGCGATCATATCTTGAAGGACGAGGGCTATCTCACGCTGACGCTGCCGGTGAATATGCACCAGCTTCTTGCCTCCAAGCTGATCGTCTCGGCGGTCTGGTATGCCGCGGCGTTCCTCGTCGTCGTGCTGCTGTGCATGATCGGCGCGTTCGGTCTCCGCGACTGGCAGGCAGTCCCGCAGTTCGCAGCCGACTTTCTCCGCGCCTTCGGCAAGCTGGACGGCGCCCTGCAGGGGCAGGCGCTGCTCTTCGCGTTGGAGGCCTTTCTGTTCTGCGTTCTCGGCGTTACCGCCGTTTCTCTCATCGTCTACGCGGCGTATGCCGTGGGCTTCAGCTTCCATAAGCACAAAAGCGCCCTCACCGCCGTATTCGTCCTCGTGTTCTTTCAGCTCGTGCAGTTCGCGGCCATCGCGGTTCTGGTAAATCTCTTCGGTGACGGCTTCACCGCGTGGTCGAGCCTCACCGGCGTGCAGGCGGGCAATGCCTTCTTCGCCGTCGCCCTCGTCTGCGAGCTGATCGTCTGCGCCATTTTCTACCTCGTCACCTATTTCTTCCTCACGAGGAAGCTGAATCTGGAGTGACCGATGAAAAAATTTCTTGTCCTCATTCTGACGCTTGCGGTGGGCCTTGCCCTCCTGCGGCGGAAAAAGTAAACAACCACCTCATCTGAAAAAGCGGTCGGAAAGCGAAAAAAGCTTTTTCGGCCGCTTTTTGCGCGCAAAATCAAGAAAGATTTAAGAAAAAAGCACGGAAAAAACACAAGCTCCGCCTGCTATCATGGCGGCAGAAATATCGGAAAGGAGTTTTCCTCATGTCCCTTCTTGAAGTCAGCGGTCTCTCCAAAACCTACACCACCCGCTTCGGCGGCGCGAAGGTCGAGGCGCTCAAAAGCGTCACCTTCTCCGTCGAGAGCGGCGAATACGTCGCCGTCATGGGCGAGAGCGGCAGCGGCAAAACCACGCTTCTGAACCTCCTCGCGGCGCTCGACCGCCCCACCGGCGGCACGGTCCTCCTCGGCGGGCAGAACCTCGCCGAGATCCCCGAGGAGCGTGCGGCAGCCTTCCGCCGCGACCACCTCGGCTTCGTCTTTCAGGACTTCAGCCTGCTCGACACCTTCTCGCTGGAGGACAACATCCTCCTCCCCCTCGTTCTGCAGGGCAAAAGCCGCGGCGAGATGAAGTCCCGCCTCATCCCGCTCGCGGACCGGCTCAGCATTTCCGACCTGCTCAAAAAATACCCCTACGAGGTCTCCGGCGGCCAGAAGCAGCGCGCCGCCGTGGCCCGCGCGCTCATCACGCGCCCGCAGGTGCTCTTTGCCGACGAGCCGACCGGCGCGCTCGACTCCGGCTCCACCGAGGAGCTGCTCCGCCTTTTCGGCACAGTCAACGGCGCAGGGCAGACCATCGTCATGGTCACGCACTCCGTCCGCGCAGCCAGCTGCGCGGGCCGTGTCCTCTTCCTGCGCGACGGCGCCGTCGCGCAGGAGCTCACGCGCGGCACGGACACGGAGACAGCCTTCTACCGCCGCATCGCCGACGCGCTCACCGCGTCCCAGACAGGGGGCGGCGCGGCATGAATATCCTCTTCTATCCCCGTCTGGCGCTCAGCGGGATGCGCCGTGACCGGCGCATTTACGCGCCCTATCTCGCCGCCTGCGTCTTTATGACGGCGGTCGTCTACGACCTCGCCTTCCTCGCCGACAGCCCCGCGCTCTACGCCGTCGGCAGCGGCGTAAACGGCATGGGCACCTCGGCGATCCGCCTTGTGATGACCCTCGGCAAGTGGGTCATGGCGGTGTTCGCCCTCCTCTTCTTTTTCTACACGAACGCCTTCCTCATCCGCCGCCGCAAGAAGGAGCTGGGTCTCATGAGTGTCCTCGGCATGGACCGCGGCGCGCTCACCTCGCTTCTTTTCTGGGAGACCGCCTTCTCCGCGCTCGTCTCCCTCACCGCGGGGCTTGCCCTCGGCGTGCTCTTCACGCAGCTCTCCGCCCGTATGCTCTCGCATTTCGCCCGCACGGAGCTGCCCGCTCTGCCGCTGCTGGATCTTGGCGCGGTGCGCTTCTGCGTCCTGACCGATGCGTTTATCTTCTTTCTTCTCCTCCTGAACGCATGGCGGCAGGTTCGCCGCGCCTCCGCGGTCAGCCTTCTCCGCAGCGACAGCCTCGGCGAGCGTCCGCCGAGGTCCCAGTGGCTTCTCGTCCTTCCCGGCCTGGGGCTTCTCGGCGGGGCGTATTACCTCGCCGTCACCATCACCGAGCCGATCACCGCGATGCTCGTTTTCTTCGTGGCCGTCGTCATGGTCATCCTTGCGACATTCCTTCTCTTCATCGCGGGCAGCGTTACCCTCTGCCGCACGCTCCAAGGCAATGACCGGTTCTATTACCAAAAGAAAAACTTCGTCGCGCTCTCCTCGCTCGTCTATCGCATGAAGCGCTCCGGCGCGGGACTCGCCGTGATCTGTATCCTCTCGACCATGATCCTCGTCATGCTCGGCTCCACCGCCGGTCTCTACTTCGGCGCGGAGGATGTCGTCCGCACGCTCTCCGCCGAGATGAGCCGCGAGATCGCCGCCGAGGCGCGCGCGGAGTTCTACGCCGCCTACGGCAGCCTTTTCTTTCTCGCCCTCGTCCTCAGCACGGTGTTCCTCCTCGCCTCCGTCCTGATGCTCTACTACAAGCAGCTCTCCGAGGGCTACGAGGACGCCGCCCGCTTCGCCGTCATGCAGCGCGTCGGCATGACAAAACGCGACATCCGCGCGAGCGTCAACGCCCAGCTGCGCATGGTGTTCCTCCTGCCGCTGCTTGCCGCCTTCGTCCATCTCGCCTTCGCCCAGCCGATGATCTGGCGCATCCTGCGGCTTTTCGGGCTTCAGAATCTCCCGCTCGTGCTCGGCGTCACGGCGTGCGCCTGCGCCGTGTTCACCGTGCTCTACTGCGCCGCCTGCCGTCTGACCTCCAACGCCTACTGCCGCATCGTGGGCGAAGGGGGCTGAGGCCGCGCCGTCGGGAAATTTGAACAATTCCGTAACAAATTGCCGTTCCGCTTGTTTTTGCTCCGCGCCGTGATATAATAGCGTGGAACATCCCCATTTTGTTGCACAGCTTCGTGCAAAAGGAAAGGAAAAAATTATGGGCATCAAATTTTCCGGCTCCGACGCCGGCGGCTTCCGCTTCGATTTCTCCGGCGCGAACAGTGCTGCCGGCGGCAGCGAGGGAAGCGCCGCGCCCAAGCGTGAGCGCAAGCCGCGCAAGGCCGTCGGCACCCCCGGCAAGCGCATTGCCATCAATAGCCTCGTCACCCTCCTCGTCGGCGCGGTCTACTTCTATCTCGAGCTGCCCGCCATCAACCTCCACGCCGAGGAGTTCTACGGCTTCGTCCTGCTTCTCTGCGCGGTCTACTGCGGCTGCGCCCTGCTGACCTCCGGCTTTCAGGGCAGCGGAGCCAAGGGCTACTTCCGCTTTGTGAAGAAGCAGTGCACCGTTCCGTTCTTCCTCGCCGCGGGCCTGCTGGTCCTCGCCGTCGTCGGCGGCGTGGCCTCGTGGGTCGTGTTCCGCGCGGGCAGCTATCAGAAGCTCCTCACCGTCCGGTCCGGCGACTTCTCCTCCGAGATCGCTGAGGTCGCCTACGACCGCATCCCCATGCTCGATAAGGACAGCGCCGAAAAGCTCGGCGACCGCAAGCTCGGCGAGCTTTCCGACATGGTCTCGCAGTTCGAGGTCGCCGAGGACTACACTCAGATCAACTACCACGGCCGCCCCGTGCGCGTCACCCCGCTGCGCTACGGCGACATCATCAAGTGGTTCAACAACCGCTCCGAGGGTCTCCCCGCCTACCTCGTCATCGACATGGTCGATCAGAGCGTAGACGTCGTCCGCCTCGACGAGGGCATGAAGTACACCACCGCCGAGCACTTCTCCCGCAACCTCTACCGCCACCTTCGCTTCCGTTATCCGACCTTCATGTTCGAGGAGCCGGTCTTTGAGATCGACGAGGACGGCACGCCCTACTGGGTCTGCGCCAAGAAGGAAAAGACCATCGGGCTTTTCGGCGGCACGGACAACAACGGCGCGGTGCTCGTCAACGCCGTCACCGGCGAGAGCGAATACCTGGCCGAGCCGCCCGAGTGGGTCGATCACGTCTACTCCGCCGAGCTCATCATCGAGCAGTACGACTACTACGGCATGTACCACAACGGCTTTATCAACTCCATCCTCGGTCAGCGCGACGTCACCGTCACCACCGACGGCTACAACTACATCGCCGAGGGCGACGACGTCTACCTCTACACGGGCGTGACGAGCGTCGGCGGCGACGAGAGCAACGTCGGCTTCCTGCTCTCCAACCAGCGCACCAAGGAAACGAAGTATTACCCCTGCGCCGGCGCGACCGAGTACAGCGCGATGGACAGCGCCGAGGGTCAGGTCCAGAACCTGCGCTACACGGCGACCTTCCCGCTGCTCCTGAACGTTGCCGAGCAGCCGACCTACTTCATGGCGCTCAAGGACGCGAGCGAGCTGGTGAAGATGTACGCCATGGTCAACGTCAACCAGTACCAGATCGTCGCCACCGGCGCGACCGTCGCCGAGTGCGAAACGAACTACCGTCAGATGCTCCGGCAGAACAACCTGATCTCGGACGACCAGACCGGCATCGACCAGCCGACCGAGACCGACCGCCGCTCGCTTGAGGGCACGATCGCCGAGATCCGCTCCGCCGTCGTCGACGGCAACAGCATCTACTTCCTGCGCTTTACAGGCGAGACGGACTTCACCGTCCGCATGAGCGCCGCGGACGTGCCCTACGCGCCGCTGCTCAATGTAGGCGACAACGTGCGCGTCTGGTACTACGACGGTCATGTCAGCGAATTCTGGATCGAGGCGTGCGACCTTGAGCTGCTGCCCGTCTCCGCGCCCGCCGAGCCGGACGACGCGCAGCCTTCCGGCGGCGCGGATGCATAAACAACGCATATATGCAAAAAGGCGATGGATATATTCCATCGCCTTTTGTCATGCTTCGCCGCAGCATGACAGAAAAAATTCAGATGTTTAGCATGACATGAAGGAATAATTGCAGGAATTTTAATAGGTATTATCAAAATTCCGAAACTTTTTTCTCTCCGTTTCTGCGCTTTGCACAAAAAGGAAGGAAAATTTTCTCACAGCCGGACGCTCCGATTTTGGACGTACCCCCTTGAGAAACCGCCTGTTTTGTGATAGTCTAACAGACGAGATGGAAGCACCATCGAAATGCTCTTAACGAGTAAATTTAGAGGAGGCTATTATCATGAATGCTTATATCCAGAGAGTTCTGGACGAGACCAGAGCCAAGAACGCGAATGAGCCCGAATTTCTGCAGACCGTCGAAGAGGTCCTGACCTCTCTCGAACCCGTCATCGATGCCCACCCCGAGTATGAGGCTGCCTGCCTGCTCGAGCGTATGGTCGAGCCCGAGCGCACCATCGAGTTCCGCGTCGTTTGGATGGACGATCAGCTCAAGTATCACGTCAACCGCGGCTACCGCGTTCAGTACAACGCGGCGCTTGGCCCCTACAAGGGCGGCCTCCGCTTTGCTTCCAACGTCAACCTCTCCATCATCAAGTTCCTCGGCTTTGAGCAGACCTTCAAAGATGCTCTGACCTGCCTGCCCATCGGCGGCGCCAAGGGCGGTTCCGACTTCTCCCCCATCGGCCGCAGCGACGGCGAAGTCATGCGCTTCTGCCAGGCCTTCATGACCGAGTTCCATCGTCACATCGGTCAGGATATCGACTGCCCCGCCGGTGACGTTGGTGTCGGCGGCCGCGAGGTCGGTTATCTGTACGGTCAGTATCGCCGCATCGTCGGCGCTGCCGAGTTCGGCGCTATGTCCGGCAAGGCTGTCTGCACCGGCGGCTCCATCCTCCGTCCCGAGGCGACCGGCTTCGGCGCTGTCTATTATCTGCGCGAAGTCCTCAAGCACGACGGCAAGGGCATCGAGGGCCTGCGCGTCGCTATGTCCGGCTACGGCAATGTTGGCTGGGGCATCATGAAGAAGATCGACGAGCTCGGCGGCAAGGTCACCTACTTTGCTGGCCCCGACGGCTACATCCACGATCCCGACGGCGTCTGCGGCGAAGAGAAGCTCAACTACATCCTCGAGATGCGCGCCAAGGATCCGATGCACTGCAAGCCCTATGCCGATAAGTTCGGTGTTGAGTTCGTCGAGGGTCAGAAGTGCTGGGGCGTCAAGGACGTTGACGTTTACATGCCCGCCGCTACCCAGAACGATGTCAACATGGAGTGGGCCAAGAAGATCGCCGAGTCCGGTGTTCCTTACTACATCGAAGTCGGCAACATGCCCACCACCAACGATGCTCTGGCCTTCCTGATGAGCCAGAAGCACCTCACCGTCGCTCCTTCCAAGGCTGTTAACGCCTGCGGCGTTTCCGTCTCCGAGCTCGAAATGGCTCAGAACGCTCAGCGCATCTACTGGACCGCTGAGGAAGTCGACGCCAAGATGGAAGCCATCATGAAGAACATCTATGATGCTTCCGTTGAGGCTGCCGAGCGTTACGGCCTGGGCTACAACCTGGTCGCTGGCGCCAACATCGCCGGCTTCCAGAAGGTCGCCGACGCCATGATGGCTCAGGGCATTTTCTAAGCCGAACCGCTTTGAAAACCAAAAAGAAGAGCTGCTTACGCAGCTCTTCTTTTTTGCGTTTTTCTTTTTTTACAGAATGCTCATCACGTCGTAGTGCAGGCCCTCGTCCGCGTAATCGGGGATGAGGCCGAGCCGCCAGACGGAGACCGAGGTCACGCCCACGAGCTTGGCGCAGGAGAGCTTCTCGGCGGTGCTGCGCGCGTCCTCGTACCAGAGGAAGATATGCTGTCCGCTCTCGGTGGTGTAGGTACACCACGGGCTTCGGGCCGTGTCCGACCAGCCCATCACGGTATCGCTCTGGCGCAGGCGCTGATAAACGGTGGTCTGCAGCGGGTGCGTGGAGCGGGCCGCGGTCAGCAGACCGTCTGCGTCCGTCTGCCACGCGCGGGCGTCCATGCTGACGGCAAGCGTCAGCTTCGCGGGATCGTCCATCTCACGCGCCGCGGTGCGCACGGCATAGTAGACCTTGTAGAGCGGCGCGCAGGGATGGTTGCGGTAGTAGCGCGAGCCGAGGAAACCGGTGAGGTCGCTCGCCGCGTAGTCGTGCGCCATGAGGATCACACGGTCGCAGAGCGTGCCGAGCGTCTTGAAATCGTAGCCGTCGAAGTAGGCATCGTCGTAGACGGCGGGCATGACGGCGGCGTAGAGCGTCTTGCCCGCGGCGTGCAGCGCGGCGGAAAGCTCCGTCATGAAGGCGTTGAAGCTCTCCTTGTCCGCGGCGCGCAGGCCCTCGAAGTCGATGGTCACGCCGCTGTAGGGATTGTAGCCGAGGTCGGGATACACGCGCTCAAGCTCCGCCAGGATCTCCGCGACCGCGACCATCGGCGCGCGTCCATCGTTGAGCATGGCGCGCAGGCTGCTGCCGGACATGAACACGTTGAGCTTGAGCTCCACGCCCGCCTCGCGCAGCGCGGGGATCACATCGGCATAGCCGGCGGGGATGTAAAAGCCCGAGCTGTCGTCGTTCACGGTCGAGAGCTTCGCCCCCTCCTCGGCGGAGTAGGTCATGTGGCTCCAGCCGAAGCTGACGGCATCGAACTGCTTGGCCTGCTCGAGCTGCGAGTAGGACGAGAGCGCGTAGAAGGCGTGCTTCCACGTCGTCGGCGCGTGGTACTTTTCGTAGACGCGCACGAGCATGGCCGCCGCCTGCTCGCGCGTGGCGGTGCCGTCCGGCTCGAAGGTCGTCTCGGTCGCGCCGGTGGTCATGCCGATCTCGTAGGCAATGGCGATGTAGCCGCGCTGGGCGGTCACGTCGGTGAAGGGCAGCGCCGCGTTCGCGTCCGCCTTGGCAAGCTCGCCGAGACCGAGCGCGCGCACGAGCATCACCGCCATCTCGCGGCGCGTGATCGCATCCCTCGGGCGGAATTTCCCTCCCGCGTCAATGACGCCGTTGGCCGCGGCGGTGTTGACAAACTCCCGCGCCCACGAATCCGCGATGTCGATGGCGGCGTCCTCGCCGCTCACGCTCTCCCAACCGAACATCCGCACCAGAATGGTGATGAACTGCTCGCGTGAGATGGTCTCCCCGAGGCCAAAGCGCCCCTCCCCCACGCCGTTCATCAGTCCGTACTCCGCGGCCTTGTCGATGCTCTCCCGCGCCCACGAGTCGGCGGGAACGTCGGTGTAGTCCGCGGCGAGCGCGGCGGTGCTCAGCACGAGCGCGAGCAAACAGCTCAAAAATAAGGTTCGTTTCTTCATGGCAGCCTCCGAGGTCAGAAAAGTTTCCGACACCATTCTACAGGAATCGCCGCCGCATTGCAAGTAGACATAATAAAAATTTATGTTCCCATCAAAAAAAGAGACCGCCAAAGCGGTCTGATATGCTCCCCCTGTAGAAGACAAAGAATTAGAA
>CALDMA010000230.1 GCA_937915075.1 uncultured Oscillospiraceae bacterium | reverse complement strand
ATCCCGAAAAGGCGCAGCACCCCGCTGCGCCTTTTCTCAAATCGGAGGCAAATATGAAAGTACACGAAGTTGATCTCTGCGGGCAGCACCTCTATCTGCTCCTCAACGGGCAGGCGCTGTTCGACATCTACGATAAATTCGGCACCAAGGGCTTCATCACCGACCCGCTCAAGGACAACAGCAAGGCGGGCTTTGAGGCCACCTGCTTTTTCCTCGCGAAGCTCTGCGAGCAGGGCGAGCTTCTGCGGCGCTGGGAGGGCCAGACGCGCGGGCCGGTGCTCTCTGAGCAGTATTTCCGCGTCCACCTCGCGCCGCGCGACGTCTACCGCGCCAAGGATGCCATCGTGACGGCGATCCGCATTGGCTTTGCCCGCGAGGCCGAGGAACCGCACGACGTGGATCTCGGGCTGGTAGAGCTTCAAAAAAAAACGGAGTCTCCGTGACGCGCGCGCTCTGGCTCCAGCTCCTGACGCAGTTCCTGCGCCTGAGTGTCCGCGAGGGCCTGCTGCTCACGCCGGGGCAGGTCATGGACCTGCAGGAGCTTGAGGAGCGCCGGCGCGGACTCAAACGAGAGGAGGGGTGAGCGGTGGCAGTACGCCAGATCACCACACGGCTCGCCATCGACGGCGAGCAGGAATACAAAAAACAACTCGCGGCGGTCAACCGCGAGCTGGGCAACCTCGGCGCGGAGATGAAGCTCGTCGACGCGCAGTTTAAGGGGCAGGCGAACAGCGCTGAGACGCTGCGGGCAAAGAACAGCCTTTTGCAGCAGTCTGTTGAGCAGCAGACCGTCAAGGTCGAATCGCTTAAAGAGGCGCTCGAGGAAGCAAAGCAGGCCTATACCGAAAACGACGCCCGCACCGACAGCTACCGGCGGCAGCTGCTCAGCGCGGAGACCGCGCTCGCGAAGCTCAACAGCGAGCTGAATGAGAACGAAAAGTTGCTCAAGGAAGCCGAGGACAGCGCGGACGGCTGCGCGAAGTCCATCGACGGCTACGGCAAGGCGGTCAAGGAGGCCGCGGACGAGACCGGCACGCTGCCCGGTCCGCTCGGCGACATTCAGACCGCCCTAAAGGGCCTGCGTAACGAGGACGGCAGCTTTAACCTCGGCAACGTGACCACGGTACTCGGCAGTCTCAAGGGCGCGCTGGCGGGCGGCGCGATCGTTGCGGGCGCTAAGGCGGTCAAGGACGCGATCTTTGAGGTCGTGGAATCGACCGAAGAATACCGCAAGATCATGGGCACGCTCGAGGTCTCCAGCGCGGCTGCAGGCTACACGGCTGAACAGACAGCGCAAATTTACGAGGAATTTCAAGCTGTTCTTGGAGATACCCAGACGGCCGCTACTGCAACAGCTAACATTCAGGCACTCGGATTGTCTCAAGGCGATTTGCTCACGATAGTGAACGAAATGATTGGCGCGTGGGCGACTTATGGAGACTCGATTCCCATTGACAGTCTTTCCGAATCTATCAATGAGACCATTCAGGTCGGGAAAGTTACCGGCGTCCTTGCCGATGTGCTCAACTGGGCAGGCATAAACGAAGATAATTTCAATTCAAAGCTGAATATGAGCAACGGGCTCTTGGGAAGATCGCAACTGCTGATCACTACACTCGCAAACGAGGGACTGAGAGATGCAGGCATCGCATGGAAGGAAGCCAACGAAGACATTGTAGCGATGAACCAAGCCCAAGAAGAATTGAATGCTTCAATGGCCCGCCTCGGTGAGCTGCTTACGCCCATCGCTGCAGGCATTGTGAGCTTCACGGCGGATATTGTCGCCGGTGTTGCTGATGCGATCAATGCCATTAGCAACCTGATTGACAAAATCAACGAAGCGCGGCGTGCAACTGTCAACGAGCTTGCGGAGCAATCTCCCAATTCCCGCAATTCCCGCTATCGCGCAGAGGCAAGGCTTCTCTCCGGTTCCCACGCCTCCGGCCTTGACCGTGTTCCCTACGACGGTTATATTGCCGAGCTTCACGCCAATGAGGCCGTCCTCAACGCGCAGGAGGCCGCGCTCTGGCGCTCTGCCGCGCGCTA
>CALDMA010000229.1 GCA_937915075.1 uncultured Oscillospiraceae bacterium | reverse complement strand
CTGGCCTTTTCCATCCTCGATTTCTTTCAGGAATTTCTTTTTCTTCTCGTCTCCGTCCGCCGCCCAATCAATGCCCCATTTTGCCGCCCGTTCCACCAGACTTTCCGCTTCTGTGCTGGAATACACCCAACGATCCTTGATTTTCTTTGCGGCCTCTTTTAATTCATTTTGTGTAAAAAACGAAAAGCTGCTTCCACCCGACGATTCCAGAAGGCTTACACGATCACTGCATCGGCTGCCAAAACCGCCTCCCATACTACTTACATCATAAAGGGCTTTCACCTGTTTTGCAAGCTTTTTCCTGTCTGTTTCTGGGATTGCAATCAAAGAATCCTTCTTTTTTGCAGATCGTCATAAACGGTGCTGATTGCGCTGTCTGCCCGGCTTGCAATTTCCCGCAGCACCCGGTTATAGTCATATCCCTCCGAATGCGGAAGATTGCTCCAAAAGGTCGACTGGTTGATCTGGCTGAAGTAAGACAGGCTGCCTATAATCTGTCCATGACTTCCCGTTGCCTCTTTGCGCATAATAGTATCCTCCTAATATAATGTTTTGTTCACATATGAAGGAAAACAGGCCCGCAGTTGTCGAAAAAGTACAATTTCATTAGACAAACTCATCATCAAAAAATATACGATCCGCGCATTTGCAAGTTTTTCTCTCTTTGTGGTACACTAAAAGAAAACCGCCTTCGCGGAAAGGAGTTTTCCATGAACGAATACGAAGTTTTGATCGAGACCATCAACCCCTGCGGCGGCGAAGCGCACGCGAATAAGGAATTCAAGGAGATCGAGGCCGCAAGCCCAGAGGCTTACGTTGCACTGACCGCGAGATTCCCCATCATCGACTCCGGCAAAAACACGTCCGGCGACACCGTCATCACCACCGGCGACGGCAAGGGCGATCTCGTCCGCTACACGTTTACCGAATGAGCGCAAAAAATCCGTTCCGAGAGATCTCGGAACGGATTTTCTATGGAAGGATATCCATGGTCTGGCTTATTCCATATCTTCTTTGAGCTTTTCAAAAAAGCCTTTCTTTTTTGGCTGCGAGTCCTCGCCGCCGGTTTCCAGCTTGCGCAGGAGCTCCTTCTGCTCTTTTGTGAGCTTCGTCGGCGTTTCGACCACGACGGTCACAAACTGATCGCCGCGCGTCTTATACCCGATATACGGGATGCCCTTGCCGCGCAGGCGGAACGTTGTACCGGTCTGCGTGCCTTCGGGGATATTATAGCGCACCTTGCCGTCGAGCGTCGGGACCTCGATCGTCGCGCCAAGCGCCGCCTGCGTGAAGGAGATCGGCATCTGGCAATGGACGTTCGCACCGTCGCGCGTAAAGATGGGGTGCTTGCGCACACGGACGGTAACGAGCAGATCGCCGTTCGGGCCGCCGTTGGAGCCGACGTTGCCCTCCTCACGGACGCGGAACGA
>CALDMA010000228.1 GCA_937915075.1 uncultured Oscillospiraceae bacterium | reverse complement strand
CTGTTCAGCCAGATCCAGGCGGGCGAGATGAAGAACCTGAACATCATCGTCAAGGCGGACGTGCAGGGCAGCGTCGAGGCGGTCAAGGCCTCGCTGGAGAAGATCTCCAACGACGAGGTCCGCGTGCGCGTCATCCACGGAGCGGTCGGCGCGATCAACGAGAGCGACGTCATGCTCGCGGCTACCTCCAACGCCATCATCGTCGGCTTCAACGTCCGTCCCGACGCGGCGGCCCGCGACAGCGCGGCCCGCGCCCACGTCGATATGCGGATGTACCGCGTCATCTACGACGCCATCAACGAGATCGAGGCGGCCATGAAGGGTATGCTCGCGCCCAAGTTCCGCGAGAACGTCATCGGCCACGCCGAGATCCGCCAGACCTTCAAGGTGTCCAACGTCGGCACCGTCGCCGGCTGCTACGTCACCGACGGCAAGATCCAGCGCTCCTGCGAGGCGCGCATCGTGCGCGACGGCATCGTCATCCACGAGGGCCATCTCGCCTCCCTCCAGCGCTTCAAGGACGCCGTCAAGGAGGTCGCCTCCGGCTATGAGTGCGGCCTGAACTTCGAGAAGTTCAACGACATCAAGGAAGGCGACATTGTCGAGGCCTATGTCATGGAGCAAATTGAACAGTAAGGATATTTTCAAAAATACGCATCGAGTATTTTTGAGCAGGATGCAGGGCGCTGCGGTGCACTCGCTGCGCTCGCACGCTTGCACCCTGAGCAGTGTTTTTTCTGACGCGCATGTCGTCAGAAAAAACGATCACAATTTTTGCGCCGTGCGCGGCGCAATTCTGCGAAGCCTTAGGTGAGGGCGGGCGGTCGCCCGTCCTCACCTTTCTCAAAGGAGGTCATTTTTATGGCAAGCAATCGCATCGGGCGCATCAACGAGGAGATCCAGCGCGAGCTGAGCGCCCTGTTCCGCACCCTCAAGGACCCGCGCGTGCAGGGCGGCATGGTCACCATCACGCACGTTGACACCACCACCGACCTGCGCTACTGCCGCGTGTTCGTGAGCGTGCTGGATAAGACGCAGGAAAAGGACGTCATCCGCGGTCTGAAGTCCGCGGCGGGCTATCTGCGCCATGAGCTGGGCATGGCGATGAGCCTTCGCTACACGCCGGAGCTGCAATTTACGGCGGACGATTCCATTGAGTATGGCGCGCACATTTTAGAGATGCTGCGCGACCCGACGAAGGTCAAGCCCGCGAACCCCGCAAACGAGCATATTGTACTGGACGGTGAGGACGAATGACGGTCAAGGAGGTCGCCGCTTTTCTGCGCGCGCATGACAGCTACCTGATCCTGACCCACCGCCGCCCCGACGGCGACACGCTCGGCTGCGCCGCGGCGCTGTGCGTCCTACTGCAGCAAATGGGCAAAACGGCGGCGCTGCTGCCGAACGCCGAGGTCACGAGCCTTTATGCCGATTACGTCGCGCCCTACTGGGCGGCGGAGGACTATCGCTACGAGACGGTCGTCTCCGTCGATCTCGCGGCGCTGGGGCTGTTCCCCGACAATGCGGAGTGCTTCAAGGACAGGGTCGATCTTGCCATCGACCACCACCCGAGCTATGAGGGCTTCGGAAAGGAAAGCTGCGTCTACCCGGAGTGTGCCGCCTGCGGCGAGATCCTCTATGAGCTGGCGGTCGAGCTGGGACAGCTCACGAGCGCCGTCGCGCTGCCGCTCTACGTCGCGGTCAGTACGGACACGGGCTGCTTCGTCTACTCCAACGTGACGGCGAACACGCACCGCGTGGCCGCCGCGCTGATGGAGACGGGCATCGACTACCGCGCGGCGAACAAGCGCCACTTCCGCACCAAGACGAAGAAACGGCTTGCGCTGGAGGCGGAGCTGCTGCGCACGATGGAGTTTTACGACGAGGGGCGCGTGGTCGTTGTCACGCTGCCGCTGAGCCTTATGGAAAGGCTCTCACTGACTGAGGCGGACATGGACGATGTCTCCGCCCTCGGCGGCGTGGTGGAGGGAACGGACTGCTCCATCACGATGAAGGAGACAAAGGACGGCGCGTGGAAGATCAGCGTGCGCACCGGTGCGCGCGTCAACGCGACGAAGGCCTGCGCCGCGCTCGGCGGCGGCGGGCACCGCGCGGCCTCCGGCTGCGTGTACCACGGCTCCCTTGCCGACGCGAAGGCGGCGATCCTCGCCGCCGTGCAGGATGCGGTGGAGGAGTAAGAAAAACCGCATTCGCCTTGCGGCGAAACACTTGAACGGCGCAAACGCGCCGAATGCTTGGCGCAAAGGAGGCACAGTCTATGCCGGATGGCATTATCATCATCGACAAGCCGACAGGCTGGACGAGCATGGACGTGTGCGCCAAGCTGCGCGGCATCCTGCGCGAAAAGCGCATCGGCCACGCGGGAACGCTCGACCCCATGGCGACCGGCGTCCTGCCCGTGTTCGTGGGCCGCGCGACCAAGGCGGTGCAGTTTGCCGAAAACGGGCAGAAGGAGTACCACGCCGTTTTGAAGCTCGGCATGGTCACCGACACGCAGGACACGACCGGCACGGTGCAGGAAACGCACCCGGTCGCGGTCGGTGCGGATGAGGTGCGCGCGGCGCTGCCTCACTTTACCGGCGAGCTTTCGCAGCTCCCGCCGATGTACTCCGCGCTCAAGGTCAACGGGCAGAAGCTCTACGACCTCGCGCGGCAGGGCAAGACCGTGGAGCGCAAGCCGCGTACCATCACCGTTTACGAGCTGGAGCTGCTGGGGCAGAGCGCGCCGGACGAATTTGCCCTGCGCGTGGTGTGCTCCAAGGGGACCTATATCCGCACGCTCTGCCACGATCTCGGGCAGGCGCAGGAGGCGGGCGAAGCCCTGCTCCTGCCGCTGGACGAATACTTCCGCGCCTACCCGCGTTTTACCGTGCAGAACGAGACGCAGGAAAAGCGCGCCTACAACGGCAACGCCTTCACCGCGCGCGGCGTCGCGGATGGGGAATACCGCGTTTACGACCGCGCGGGAAGCTTCCTCTCGCTCTCCCGCGCGGAGGGCGGCGAGCTGCACGCCATCAAGAATTTCTTTTGAGGAAAACCGACCATGAGTGAAGCAACTGTTATTGCCCTCGGCTTTTTTGACGGGGTGCATTTGGGCCACGGTGCGCTGCTGCGGAAAACGGCAGAGCGCGCTCGTGAGCTGGGCGTCACGCCCGCGGCCTTTACCTTCGACCGCTCGCCGAAGGAGTTCGTCACCGGCGTTCCCGTGCCGCTGCTCACGAGCGCGGCGGAGCGCGCGGAGATCATCCGTGAGTATTACGGCATCGGCACGGTGTTTGTCGAGCCGTTCGACCGCGCGATGATGACCATGCCGTGGGAGGACTTCATCACCGAGCTGCTGGTGAAGAAGTACCGCGCCGTACACCTTGTCGCGGGGCACGATTTCCGTTTCGGTTACAAAAACGAGGGCGATCCGGAGAAGCTGCGCGAAAAATGCCGTGCGCTCGGCCTTGGCTGCGACATCATCCCCAAGGTGGAGCTGGACGGCGTGACCGTCAGCTCGACCTATATCCGCTCGCTCGTCGAGGCGGGCGAGGTGGAGCGCGCCGCGCGCTTTCTCGGACACCCGCACCGCATGAGCGGCACGGTCCGCCACGGCGAGGGCATCGGCAGAAAGCGCCTGTTTCCGACGGCGAACCTTGTGCCCGACGCGCACATCATCGTGCCGAAGCGCGGCGTGTACGCCACGCGGGCACACCTGCCGGACGGCACGCGGTACGTCGGCGTGACGAATGTCGGTGTGCGCCCGACGGTCAGCGAGGCAAACCGCGTGACGGTGGAGACCTACCTGGCGGGCTTTGACGGCGACCTCTACGGGCAGGAGCTGCGGCTCGATTTCTGCGCCTACCTGCGGCCCGAGAAAAAGTTTCCCTCCACGCGGGAGCTGCACGACCAAATCGCCGAAAATATCCGTGAGGCGACGTCGCTCGTTTCTCTGACAACGTGTGACGGAAAAACCGATAAATAACATCGGAAAAACTGACACAAAAAAAGAACGGAGCTTTCCCGTTCTTTTTTCTTATCCCGCGGCGCTTTTCCGACGCGCTTTTTGCCCTCCCTCCGCTACAATGAGAAAAAACGACCGGGAGGTGGACAAGCCTTGAAGCGTGGAGAGCTTGCCGTAAAATTGGAACGATGGGAGCCGCTGGCCCCCTGCGCCGCCTGCTTCCTGCTGACCGCCGTGCTCTGCGGCGCGCAGCTTTTCGGCGGCTATGCGCCCTTTGCCCTCGGGCTTGTCGCCGCGGCGGGAAGCGGAAAGCGCGGCCTTGCCGCGCTGCTCGGCGGCGTGGCCGGAGCCCTGGTGTTTCTCGACTTTTCCCACGCGCTGCGCACGCTGGCGGTCGCGGTGCTGCTCTACACGGCGAACAATGCCTTCTGCGAAACGAGGTGGTATCGCTCGCGGCGCTTCCTGCCGGTGATGACGGTGCTGATGTACCTCGCGGTGGAGCTTGTGTATCTGCTGCAGGCGGGGGCGGACGAGGCGGCGCTGTGCCTTTTGAGCATCACGCTTGCTGTGCTGGCGGCGGTGTGCGCCCGCGCCGTGCTTGAGGGAAAAGCGATGAACGAGGAGCAGCGGCAGGCGGCGCTGCTGGTGGTCGTCACCGGCGTGCTGATGGCGGCGTCCGCGCTGCAGCTTGAAAACGGCTTCGCGCCGGGGCGCATCCTCGCGATGCTGCTGGTGATGCTGCTTGCCTACGACCGCAGCGCCGGAACGGCGCTGGCGGCGGCGCTCGGCATCGGGCTCGCCATGGACCTGACGGCGCAGCCGGGGAGCTTTCTCCACGCGGCGGTCTACGGCTTCGGCGCGCTCTCGATGGGAAGGGAGCGCCGGGGACGGCGTGTGGGCGCGGCTCTGCTGTGGTGCGTGCCGCTTATCCTGCTCTCGCTGCCGCTGGACGCGGAACAGGGCCTGATCCTGCTCTACGAGGGCCTTTGCGCGACACTCCTTTTCCTTGTGCTGCCGAACCGGTTGTTCGGCGGCAAGCGGCTTGCGGCGGAGAAGCCGGAAGCGGATGCCGCAGAGACGGAGGAGGCCGAGCGTTCTACGGCGCGCCGCCGCCTGAGCGCGACCGCGCTCGCGCTGCGTGAGCTGTACGACAGCCTGATGCGCGCGCCGAAGGCGGAGGATGAAAACCCTGCGATGATCTTCGACCGCGCGGCGGAGCGCGTGTGCCGCGGCTGCTCGCTGCGCACGATCTGTTGGGAGCGCGACTATGCCAAGACCTACAACGCGCTCAACGACGCGACGGCCGCGCTGCTCGCGCAGGGGCGCGGACGCGGCGGCGATTTTCCCTCGTATTTTACGGACCGCTGCATCCGCTTTCCGAGCTTTCTGTCGGCGGTCAACAGTGAGCTGAGCGCCTTCCTGCTGCGGCGGCAGTACCGCGGGCGGCTCGCCGACACGCGCGCGCAGGCGGCGGGGCAGTACGCTCAGCTCTCCGAGCTGCTCAGCGGCGCGGCGGAGACGCTGGAGGCGCAGCCGACGGCAGCGGAGACGCTGCTGACCTATCGCGTGGGCGCGGCGCTGCGGCCTAAGGAGGGCGAAAACGTCAGCGGCGACAGCGTGACGCATTTCGAGACCGAGGACGGACGGCTCTGCCTGCTGCTCTCCGACGGCATGGGCTGCGGGGAGGAGGCGCGGCGCGAGTCGGCGCTGGCGGTGCGGCTTCTGGAGCGCTTTCTGCGGGCGGGCGTGGAGACCTCCGGCGCGCTCAAAACGCTCAACAGCGCCCTGACGCTGCGCGCCGAGGTGTCCGAGAGCTTTACGACCATCGACCTTCTGACGCTTTCGCTGCGCGACGGCGCGGCGGAGGTCTATAAGTACGGCGCGGCGCCGTCCTATGTCAAGCGCGGCGCCCGGGTGCGGCGCATCACCGGCTCCTGCCTGCCGGCGGGCCTGCAAAGCGCGGATACCCGGCCGGAGACGACCGGCTTCACGCTGGAGAAGGGCTCCTTTTTCGTCATGCTCAGCGACGGCGTGGCCGACGTGAACGACGACGGCTGGCTCATGGCGCTGCTGGAAAAATTTCAGGGCGACGATCCGCAGGCGCTTGCCTCGGCGATTCTGGCCGCGGGCCGTGAGCGCCGCGGCGGCGACGATGACTGCGCGGTGCTGGCGCTCTATCGGGACAGGGACGGCGGCGCGGTGGAGGTATAAGCGGGGCCGCGCGGGGGAATACTTTCCTTGTCAAAATTATGTGGGCAAGGAGTGATGCGCCATGGTCAGGGGTACGTCCCGACGGGTGATCGTTGTGGAATCACCGGATACCAATTTGTTTGAGCAGGCAATTTTCATCGTGCGCAACGATGCGCTGAGTAAGGACGGCGTGACGGCGCAGCAGCTCGTGGACGAGGCGTGCCGCGTCGCCAGGAGCTATACGCGCTCGCACAGCACGCGCCGGCCGCTGCTGCGGTGCGGCTCGCCCGTGTTCTGGAGCGCGGCGGGCGCGCTCGGCATCGCGCTGGTCTGGCTTTTGACTGCGCTGGTCTGAGGGAGACCGGTCTCCTCCTTGGCGGGACGCTTTGGGCGTCCCGCCCTTTTTATACGGTCGAAAAAGTGGCAAAGCCACTTTTCAATAAGCTGAAAAAGAGCCGCGGAAGCGGCTCTTTTCGGTTGATCGGAATGGGGCTCAGATCGCGTGGCCCTCCTCGGCCCAGAGCTTTTCAGCCTCCGGCTTCCAGCACGCGGCGTAGGCGCGGCATTTATCGCACAGATGCTCGGCGCTCTCGGGTGCCTCAAGGTCGGTGGAATGTGCGCCGGCGCGCTTGACCATCTCGGGCAGGCGCTCGGGGTTCTCCAGCATCGGGCAGGGGCGCAGCAGGTTATCGTTGAAGGGCTGGCCCCTGCGGTACTCCATGAAGAGAGGCTGCCGCAGGCAATCCAAAAAGCTCTTTTCGCGGATGTTCGCGCCGGAGTAGTGGATGAAGACGCAAGGCTCCACGTCGCCCGCGGCGTTGATGTGGCAGTAGAGCTTGCCGCCGGCGATGCAGCCGTGCGTGAACTCGCCGTCGTTCTGGAAGTCGATGGCGAAGATCTCCTTGCCGCCGGTGAGACCGCGGATCTCGCGCACGCGGTCCTTCATATAGGCGCGCTGCTCGGGCGTGAGCAGCAGGTCGGTCGCCGCGCCCATGCCGACGGGCATATAGTGGAAGTACCACGCGAAGTAGCAGCCCTTGGAGATGAGCAGGTCGAGGAACTCGTCGCTCGTGACGACCTTGTAATTCTTGCTCGTGTAGCAGATGGACACGCCGAACGGGATGCGGTTTTTCTGCATCAGCTCCATCGCCGCGAGCGCCTTTTCAAAGTGCCCCGCGCCGCGGCGGCCGTCGTTGGCTTCCTCAAAGCCCTCGATGCTGACCGAGACGATGAAGTTGCCCACGCGCTTGAGCTCGTCGCAGAAGGCCTGATCGATGAGCGTGCCGTTGGTGAAGGCGTGGAAGGCGATGTCGCGGTGCTTTTCGCACAGGCGGAAGATGTCCGCCTTGCGCATGAGCGGCTCGCCGCCGGTGAAGAGGCAGGCGTGGGTGCCGAGCTCCGCACCCTCGGTCAGCACGCGGTCCATCTCCTCAAAGGTCAGGTTCTGCTTGTAGCCGTACTCCGCCGCCCAGCAGCCCGCGCAGCGCATGTTGCAGGCGCTCGTCGGGTCCATGAGGACGATCCACGGGATGTTGCAGTCGTATT